>DASRUH010000162.1:0-13004 GCA_035655535.1 Methylomirabilis sp. (SeqCode) | reverse complement strand
GGCACCCCCCTCAGACCTTGTCGTCGCGTCGCCCCTGCATCCCCTTCGTCCGCAGTCGGACCCAGTCCTCGAATGGGGTTGCCTCGCTGACCAGGGGGACGTATTCCCCTTCAATGTATCGGTGGTTGAGGACCACGGGGATCCACCGGATCCAGTCTTCTTTATCGGAGATCGTCTGGGCCTTGAGCGTCCCGGTGTCCACATCCATCTTGAACCCGGTGGGGATCGCCGAGAGCATTTCGAAGGCCTCCTGGGAGATGGCGACACAGTGCGTCCCTAGGGAAACATCCGAGCGTTCCTTGGAGAAGCCCTGGATCGATCCGTCGTCACCGTAATAGACGTACGCCATCACCCACTCCAGATCAGGCGCGATCCTGCCCGATTTCGATCTTCGCTCGTCGCTTCAGATCTTGGACCCACATTCCCCAGACCTGGAGCCGTTTCTCCGCCAAGAGCTGCTGCTTCCAGGTAGCCTTCTCCTTTTCGAAGGCCTCGCGCGGCGCACCGTCGCGACCCACGAGGTGGACGAGGAACACCGACTTTCCCCCGCCGACGACCGGGCTCGACTCACCCGGCTTCAGCCGGAGGACGGCCAGATGGAATTCGCGGCGGTCCGGGGGATCCACGACGTCGGCACCGAAAACGAAGGGCCCAGGCCGTTTCGGCTGTAGGCCCGAATCTTGCACAGTCTTCTCCCACGAGGCGCCCGCGCGGCTGAGGGCAGCCTGGAGTTTCTCCAGCCGGGCCGTGTTCTCTGCCGAGCGCGGGAGGCTGACGTAGAGGACGCGCGCTTTCTCTTTCGCGGCGCGGAACGCCTCCCACGCCTCGGCCTCGGAGACCTTGGCAGAGGCGTGGATCAGCGTGGTCAGTTTCTGCCGGAGGAGGGCCTGGCGAATCGCCTCCTCGTATCGCTCCGGCGTGATCCGATTCATCTGCAGGAGGCGGCGGTAGCGCTCGGGGCGGAATTGTCCCTCTTCGGCGAAGAGAGGGTTCTCCATGACGGCAGCGGCCAGCTCCTCGCGGGAGACGCGGAGCCCGAGTCGCTCGGCCTCCTGGAGGAGCAGTCGCGAGGTGATGAGCTCATCGAGGACCCGGTGTCGCACGTCCAGGTCCTCCATGAGTTCCTCGCGCCATCGGTCGCCGTAGAGCTGGCGGAGGAGCTCATGCTGTTGCTGGTAGGCCCGCTGGAACTCCGGCCAGGAGATGCGTTCGCCGTTGACGACGGCGGCCATGATCGGCTCGCGGCCGCTCCCCGGACCGGCGGATTCCATGCCCCAGACGAAGAAGATCGTCGCGATGAAGGCACCGATCACCAGCCACATGGTGATCCGGATGACGTTCTTGCGCATTGCACCAATCATCACTCGACCCCTGGTGACCGCCTCACCTGATAGAAGGATAGCGGAGGGTTCGGTCCGGCTGCAACAGTTTTTTCCCGATCCGGGGTCGTGTGGCGAAAGCCCTTGTGTTTGCTGGGGGGCTGTGCTAATCATCGATCCGCGTCGGGTGCGAGCGAGAGGAAGCCGGCGGTAGCAGAAGGGAGCCACGCGCATGCTCTTGGACTGGATCTACGGCATGTTCTCCAACGACCTCGCCATTGACCTGGGAACCGCCAATACGCTCATCTACGTCCAGGGGAGGGGCATCGTGCTCTCCGAGCCGTCGGTGGTGGCGGTGAAGAAGGGAACCAACCAGGTGCTCAAGGTGGGGCGGGAGGCCAAGGAGATGGTCGGTCGCACGCCGGCCTCCATTGTCGCCGTGCGTCCCCTCCAGGATGGGGTGATCGCCGACTTCGACCTCACCGAGCAGATGATCCGGCAGTTTATCGTCCGGATCCACAACCGCAAGGCCCTCGTCCGCCCGCGCATCGTGATCGGCGTCCCCTCCGGCATCACCCAGGTGGAAAAACGCGCGATCCGGGACTCGGCGGAGCAGGCGGGTGCCCGCGAGGTCTATCTCATCGAGGAGCCGATGGCGGCGGCGATCGGCGCGAATCTGCCGGTGCAGGAGCCGTCGGGGAATATGGTGGTGGACATCGGAGGGGGAACGACGGAAGTGGCGGTGATCTCCCTCTCCGGGATGGTCTACAGTCACTCCATTCGCATCGCCGGGGACGAGATGGACGAGGCGATCATCCAGTACCTGAAGCGGAAGTATAACCTGCTGGTCGGTGAGCGCACCTCGGAGCAGATCAAGATCCAGATCGGCTCGGCCTATCCGTTCAACGAGCCGCGGAAGATGGATATCAAGGGCCGGGACCTGATGGACGGGATCCCCAAGACGCTAACCGTGACCGACAGCGATATCCGGGAGGCCCTCCACGATCCCATTTACGCGATCGTAGATGCGGTGAAAACCGCGCTCGAGCGGACCCCTCCGGAACTCGCGGCGGATATCGCCGAGAAGGGGATCGTCATGACCGGCGGCGGCGCGCTGCTGCACGGCCTGGACACCCTCCTCGGACTGGAGACCCATCTCAAGATGACCATCGCCGAGGATCCCCTGTCCTGCGTCGTCCTCGGGGCGGGCAAGGTCCTGGACGAGCTGGACTTCTTGAAAACGGTCTGTCTCGAGAACTGACGGCTGGGCGATGACCGATCACCGACCACCGATGACCGAGGCCCGGTGCTGGTGAAGTCGTGATGGGCGGTTGGGTTCTGCGGTCGTCGGTCTACGGTCATCGGTCATCAGCGGAGGTCGACGGGATGCGATGATCGTTCGCCTGGTTACACGATACCGCCGCACGGTTGTCCTGACGGGCGCCATCCTCTTCTCCTTCCTCCTGATGACCATGGAGGTGCGCCGCGAAGAGCACCTCGTTCCGTTCCTCAAACGGCTCCTGTTGGAGTCCGTCACGCCCTTTCTGAAGGCGACGACCTATCTCAAACAGACCACCCGAGATATCTGGGAAAACTACGTGGACCTCCGCTCCGTCCGCCCGGAGAATCGGCACCTCCAGGAGGAGATCGAGGCGCTGCGGTCCCGCCTGCGGGTGCTGGAAGAGACGGGCCGGGAGAATCAACGCCTGCGCGGTCTCCTCGGGCTGCGCGAGCGCGAGCCCGTCACCGTCGTGCCGGCCGCCGTCGTGGCGAAGGATGCCACCAACTGGTTTCACACCCTCCTCATCGACCAGGGGGCCCGCCACGGAATTGGGCGGCACATGGCGGTGATCGCCCCAGGCGGGTTGGTGGGTCAGGTGGTGGACGTGAGTCCCTCGAGCGCCCGCGTACAGCTCATCACCGATCCGATCAGTTCCGTCGGGGTGCTGCTCCAGGGCTCACGGGTGACCGGGCTCTTGGTCGGCGGCCAATCGGGCCGATTGCGAATCAAGTACATTCCCCTGCGGGCGGAGATCCCGCTGGGCGAAGGCGTCATCACCTCGGGCCTCGGAGGCGTCTATCCGAAGGGAATCGTCATCGGGAAAGTCGTTGCGGTCGAGGGGCGGAGCGGAGCCCTCTTTCAGGAAGCCACCGTGGAGCCGGGCGTCAACTATTCGCAACTTGAGGAGGTCCTGGTCGTGACCGGGCAGGATCGCCGTTCGCTCCGGTCCGAGGGGAGGGCGGAGTGATCGCGTTTGTCGGCGGACTGCTGGCGGTGGTGGTTCTCCAGACGACCGTCACCCCCCTGGTAGAGTTGGGGCGGGTGCGCCCGGACCTCTTCCTCCTCCTCCTGTACGTGGCGAGCTTCAGGATGAGTCCGCCGCAGGCCTGCCTCGCGGGCTGTCTCCTGGGTCTGTACCAGGATGCCCTCTCCGGCGCCCCCTTGGGTCTGAATGCCTTTTCTCTGAGCCTTGTGGGCTATCTCCTCGTGGTCGCCCGCGAGGAGCTGGAAGAGGCCCGAGTCCTCCCTCAACTGGTGCTCCTCCTTCTCGCCGGACTCGGGTCGGGCCTGATGAGCTTCGGTGTGCTGGCCTTCTTCGGAATGGGGCGGGGCTTCGGGGAGTCCCTCCTGTGGACGATGGTGCCCGGCGCGGTGTACACCACCGTCATCGGGGGACTCCTCCTCTGCGGAACCCGACTGGGCCGGGTGGTCGAGGTCAAGCTGTGAGCCAGCCGTGGCTCTCTCCGGCCCCGCTGATTCAGCGCAAGATTCGGCGGGCCGCCATGGTCGTGACGGCCGCTTTCGTGCTGCTCCTGATGCGGTTCTGGTACCTCCAGGCGCTGGAGGGCCGGCACTACGCCACCTTGTCCGCCCACAATCGACTTCGCCTGCGCCCCCTGGAGGCGCCCCGGGGCTTCATCCTCGATCGGACAGGAGCAGTCATGGTGGAAAACCGCCCCTCGTTCAACGTCCACGTGATCCCTGCCGACGTCCCGGACGTGGAGGAGGCGGCGCAGGCGATCGGCCCCCTGCTGGGTCAGGCATCGACCGAGGTGGCGGCGAGGATCCGCGCGGGACGCGCCCAGCCGTATGAGCCGGTACTGCTCGCCCGCGAGGTGGACGAGCGGACCATGGTCGCCATGGAAGAGCGGAAGATTGATCTGCCGGGCGTGAGCCTCCGGGTCCATCCGATCCGCTCCTACCTCGACGGCGATAGCGCCGCCCACTTCCTTGGGTACGTGAGCGAGGTGAGCCAGGAGCAGCTCCAC
This sequence comes from Methylomirabilis sp. (SeqCode), assembly GCA_035655535.1. Classification (GTDB taxonomy): domain Bacteria; phylum Methylomirabilota; class Methylomirabilia; order Methylomirabilales; family CSP1-5; genus CSP1-5. Next base: position 8,415 of record DASRUH010000162.1, on the reverse strand, counting down.
CGCGAGGAGTACCGGGACTTTCAGCCGGGCGAGATGGTCGGACAGGCGGGCGTGGAGCAGGTCTTCGACGCCTTTGTCCGGGGGATCAACGGGCGGGAGGAGATCGAGGTGGACGCGCGCGGTCGGTTGGTCCGCCTCGTGGATCGCCTCGAGCCCCAGGCCGGGTTCAATCTGGTGCTTACCCTTGACAAAAAGCTGCAGGCGGCGGCGGAGAAGGCCTTCGCGGGCAAGCGCGGGGCCGTCGTCGCCATGCATCCGCAGACGGGAGAAATCCTGGTGTGGGTGAGTCGCCCTTCGTACAATCCGAATCTCTTCGCCCAGCGGTTGAGCCGCGAATCGTGGGAGAAGCTGTCGACCAATCCCTCCCATCCCCTTCAGAATCGTCCGATGCAGGCCCAATACGCCCCGGGATCGATCTTCAAGCTGGTCGTCATGGCCGCGGGGCTCGAGACCGGTGCCATCACCCCCGACACGACCTTCTACTGTCCCGGCCACTTCACGTTGGGAGATGTGACCTTTGACGACTGGGAGAAAGCCGGACACGGCTGGCAGAACCTCATGCAGGCGACGGCCAACTCGTGCAACGTCTATTTTTACCAGGCGTCGCTGAAGACGGGGATCGACTCCATCGGCTGGGTGGCGCGGGAATTCGGTCTCGGACAGAGGACGGGGATTGCCGTGGGGGATGAAGCCATGGGGTTGATCCCCACCCCGGCCTGGAAACGGCGAACCCAGAAGGAGCCGTGGTATCCCGGCGACACCGTCATCACCGGCATCGGGCAGGGGAAGATCCTGGCGACCCCGCTCCAGATCGTAACGATGATCTCCGCCATCGCGAACGGAGGGACCATCCACCGTCCGTGGATGCTGAAGCGCGTGGAGTCGTGGGGAGGCGAGGTCGTGGCGGCGTACGGCCCGGAGGTGGTTCGGAAGGTCAACCTGAAGCCTCAGGTCCTTGAGGTGATCCGTCGGGGAATGCTCCGGGCGGTCGAGGAGGGGACCGGCCGGGCGAGTCGCATCCCGGGCGTCCGGGTGGCCGGAAAGACCGGCACGGCTCAGGTCGTCAAGAAGGATGCCGGTCTCACTGGGCAGACCAAGGATCACGGCTGGTTCACGGCCTTCGCCCCCTACGAGGACCCGGAGATCGCGATTGTGGTCATCGCCGAGAACGCCGGTTTTGGCAGCGTGGCTGCGGCCCCCGTGGCGCGCGCGATCCTCGAGGCCGCCTTTGGCCCGGCGCGGGACAGGACGACCGTTGCACAGGGCACCGGCCCCGGTGGGCGCGAGTAATCTGGGAGCGCGAGCGTGTATTTCGATCGGCGGATGCTGACGACCTTCGACTGGCACATGGCGGGCGCCACGCTCATGCTCGTCGGGCTCGGGATTCTCACCCTCTGGAGCGGTAATCTAGGGTCTCCGTCTGCCATGCGGCAGGGCCTGTATCTCCGTCAGACTCTCTGGCTGGCCTTCGGAATCTTGGCGCTCCTCACGGCGGTCCTCGTCAACTATCGGACGCTCGCCCGATTCGCCTATGTGATCTACGGAGTGCTCCTCGCCCTCCTGATCGTGGTCGCCCTGGTAGGAGAGGTGGCCTACGGTGCACAACGGTGGATCCGCATTGCCGGATGGACCCTGCAACCCTCCGAGTTCATGAAGCTGGCGCTCATCCTGACGCTGGCGCGCTACTTCGAGGATCACAAGGAACGCCTCGGCGACCTGCGCCTCTTGGTCGTCCCCACGCTCCTCGCGGTGGCCCCCGTGCTCCTGATCCTGAAACAGCCGGATCTCGGGACGTCAACCCTGCTGTGTCTCCTCACACTGGCGATGCTGCTCGTGGTGGGCCTTCGCGGGAAGCACCTGCTCGCCCTTGTCCTGGCCGGAGCGGCCCTTGCGCCGCTCCTCTGGTCCTTCCTCAAGGACTATCAGCGCCAACGGCTCCTGGTCTTCCTGTCTCCGCAGCTCGATCCCTTGGGGGCTGGCTATCACATCACGCAGTCCAAGATCGCGGTTGGATCCGGTGAGCTGTTCGGGAAAGGACTCAAGGCGGCGAGCCAGAGCCAGCTCCAATTCCTTCCCGCGAGTCACACCGATTTTATCTTCGCGGTCTGGGCGGAGCAGTGGGGATTCATCGGCTGTCTCGTGATTCTGTTCCTCTACTACTTCCTGACGACCCACGGTCTCGAGATCGCCAGCGAGGCCAGGGACCTGTTCGGGGCCCTGATGGCCTTCGGGGTCATGGCGATGATCACCATTCAGTTCGTTGTGAACAGCGGAATGGTGCTGGGGGTGATGCCGGTGGTCGGCATTCCCCTTCCCCTCTTGAGCTACGGAGGCTCCTCCCTGGTGGTCACCTGCCTTGGGATCGGCCTCGTCATCAACGTCCGCATGCGCCGGTTCCTCTATTAGCGCGGCGATGGCGGGACGATCCCGAAACTCCGATTGACAAGGGGCTGGGTGCCCATTAGGGTATCGTCGGCTGTCTGCCCGCCTGATGTCCCGGGGGGCAGCATCTGGACGTCGCGGTTCGCCGTCGAACCACACAGGGTCCCTATGCGCACCGCCATGGGGGCCCGTTTCTCTCACCGGGGTGCTCCCTTCGTCGTGGTGGAGGGCGTCGGACCCCCCGGTGGGGAAGGGTACCGTGTGGTCCTGGAGCCGGGGCTCTGCCGCTGCGGCACGGGGCAGTCGGTGTCGGCCGACCAGGGACGACCTGGAGTGGGGGACCTGACCGCAGGCCGGGAACCACGGGGGGGTGGAGGAGGGGATCATGAACAAGCTCCAGGTCGTGGAGGCGGTGATCAAAGGTGTCGGGGACGCGATGAACCGCGTGGACAGTGATGCCCGGCGCCATGGGACGGATCCCAATGTCTTTGCCGAGGGTCTGCTGGATGGGTTGACGAACTGCCTCGCCATCGTGGCAACGAACACGACCTACAAATATCCCTCCCCGGCTCGTCAGCCCGCCGCCGGCGAGGTGGACGCCGCGATGGGCCGCTTCTACGAGGGGATCAAGAATGCCACGATGGCCTTGATGCGCGCCGAGCGCGACCGCATCGGAGGCAACGGGGTCGCCCGCTCCTGACCCCCGAGTCGGAGAGCCGGCGTCCGCCAATCACCGGGGCGATGGATCGACCCTTCGACATCATCACCTTTGACTGCTTCGGAACGTTGATCGACTGGGAGAGTGGAATTGCGAAGGCGTTCGCCGGCGCCGCTGCCGCAGAGGGGGTGACGCTCGACCCCGCCGCGGTCTTCGCGGCCTACGCGGCGCTCGAACCTGGTGTCGAGGCCGGCACCTACCGGAGCTACCGCGCGGTGCTCACCGAGACGGCGCGCCGGGTGGCGACACGGCTGGGCTGGCCGCTCGATACGGGACGGGCGGACTTCCTCGCGGACAGCCTGCCGGATTGGCCCCCCTTTCCCGACACAAACCCCGCGCTCGAGCGGTTGGCTGCGCATGGCTATCGGCTCGGCATCCTGTCCAACGTCGACGACGATCTCCTGGCCGGTACCCTGCGGCGCCTGCGGGTGTCGTTTGATCTGGTGGTGACCGCTGCGGCCATCCGGTCGTATAAGCCGGACCCGGGGCACTTCCACGAAGCCCGCCGCCGCATCGGCGGGCGGCGGTGGCTCCACGCCGCGCAAAGCCTCTTTTACGATGTGGAACCGGCGCGGGCGTTGGGAATTCCGGTGGCCTGGATCAATCGCCGCGGCGAGGCGACGGCGGGCGCGCGCCGTGCCGACCGTGAGTGCAGCGCGCTGGGCGACCTGGCAGACTGGCTGACGGCATCGTGTGTCCACCCATCGGAACGGACGGCCTCACGGGGCGATGCCCGCGGGGCTGCCGGGCGGAAAGGACGCCAGCGATGAAAGCACCGCAGACTGGCATTGATGAAAAGAGGACGGGCACGGCGGGGGGAGCTTACTGCCGAGGTCTCGGAACTGCCGGCGTTGCGCTCTTCGTGATGACCGCCTTTACCCCCGTGCCGAATGTCCTGGGCCGGTGGTCCGGGGCGCCGTCGCAGCTCGAGCCGGCGGAAGCGATCGTCGTGCTCGGCGGCGGCGTGCGATCCGACGGGGGGCTCAGTGACGGCTCGATGCGTCGGATGCTGCATGGGATCCTGCTCCACCGTCGGGGGCTTGCCTCGCTCCTGGTCTTCTTCGGCCCGGGCCGTGGCGAGGCGGTGGCGGAGGCCGACCTCCGTGCGGCGTTCGCCGGCGAGCTGGGGATGCCTCCCGACGCGATCCTCACGGTAACCGACGCGCAGACGACGCAGGAGGAGGCCACCCGCGGCCGCGCCCTGCTTCGGGCGCGGGGCGTGCGGCGGATCCTCCTGGTGACCGAGGTGCTTCACATGGCGCGGGCGCGGGCCGCGTTTGAGCGCGAGGGATTCGAGGTGCTCGCAGCGCCCACCGATGAGCTGTCCAGCGGCGTCACGCACCCGCAGGGACGGCTCCGGCTCATGCGGCGCCTCCTCGAGGAGTGTATCGGGCGGCTCTATTACCGGCTCGCGGGCTACGTCTAGGGGTGGAGGCATGGAAGAGCTTCTGGTTCCGGTCCTGGTCGGCTTCACCTCCCTCGCTGCCTATATGATTGGCACCAGAGCTCTCGGGTTGTCCTCGGGCGGCATCGGGCAGGCCGTGGGGAAGATGCTCGAGGCGCTCGGGACCGCGCTCGTCTTCGTCATAGTCAATCTCGTCACGGGCATCATCGGGGTACTCGCCGCGCGCGCCGTGACGGGGGAGTTCGTCTCGCTCTACCTCGCCGCCGATCCCACGCTCCTCCCGCTCTCGCTCCTCCAGGGTCTCACCTTCCAGTGGTGGCGGGAGCTGTCGCCGCAGGGTGTCCGGGGCCGCGGGGAGGGAAGGATGCAATGATCCCGAGGTGTCAGGACGCCACGGTGCCCGTGCGGGCCGCCCGCAGGTGGGGGAACGAGGTGCGCTGATGCATATCGCCCTGCTCCTCCTCCTGGTCTTGTCGGTCACGTGCGTCGTCTACGGTCTGTGGCTCGGGTACCGCGGGCAGTCCCCGGGTCAGGCGAACGACGGGGGGGACACGAATCTCCTGGACGAGGAGCTGCAGATCTTCGATAAAGTGAGTGCCGGACTTTCGCAGCTCCCCCGTGTCGAGGACCCGAAGGCCTTGCAGGAGGCCCAGGCCGAGGTGATGCGGAAGGTGGGGGAACAATCCAACCTGAGCGCGACGGAGGTCGAGTCGATCTACTGGCGTGTCTGGCGGTGGAAGCGGGGGAACCGGCGCTGAGGCTCCGCAACTTGACAAGGGGCAGCGCAGCCTGGTCTAATAAGGCCGGTTCGTGGTGGCCGACACAAAGCCCTCATCCGATGCGATGGGGGCTTTTGTCTCGGAGGCGGTGTGGACTACAAGGCGACCCTCAACCTCCCCCAGACGACCTTCCCCATGCGGGCGAACCTGACCGAGCGCGAGCCGGAGTTCCTCCGCTTCTGGCAGGAACGGAACGTGTACGAAAAGCTCCGCGAGCTCCGCAGCCATCGGACGATGTGGGTGCTGCACGATGGTCCCCCGTACGCCAACGGGCACATCCACATCGGCCACGCGCTGAACAAAATTCTCAAGGACTTCGTCGTCAAATCCCGGTCCATGATGGGGTACAATGCCGTCTTCGTGCCGGGGTGGGACTGCCATGGGCTGCCCATCGAGCATCAGGTGGACAAGGAGCTTGGCGACGCCAAGAAGACGGTCGGCCTTGTAGAGAAACGGCGCCTCTGCCGGGCGTATGCGGCGCGGTTCGTCGAGGTTCAGCGCGAGGAGTTCAAGCGGCTCGGGGTGCTGGGCGACTGGGAGCATCCGTACACGACCATGGACTACGGGTACGAGGCGGTGATCCTCCGGGAGCTCGCCCAGTTCGTCGGCGCGGGGAGCGTCTATCGGGATCTGAAACCGATCCACTGGTGCATGCACTGCAGGACCGCCCTGGCCCAAGCTGAGGTCGATTATGAGGACCACACGTCGCCCTCGATCTGGGTGAAGTTTCCCTTGAAATCCCTCCCCGCCGACCTCGAACGGCTGCTCAAGGGGCGTCCGGCCTTTGCCGTCATCTGGACGACGACGCCCTGGACGCTCCCTGCAAACCTCGCCATTGCCGTTCACCCGACCCAAACCTATGTCGCCATCGACGTCGCCGGAGAGGTCTACGTCGTGGCGCGCGCCCTCGTCGAAGAGGTCCTGCAGCTCTTCACACCGCCCGTCACGCACGTGGTGCTCGACTTCGCCCGCCCGGGCTCGGCCCTGGCCGGCCACACGGCCCTGCACCCCTGGATGAGGTGCGAGGTCCCCATCGTAGCGGCGGATTTCGTGGTCATGGAGCAGGGGACGGGGCTCGTCCACATCGCCCCGGGTCATGGGGAGGAGGATTACGAGCTGGGGCGCAAGCTCGGACTACGCGTCTACAGCCCGGTGGACGACGATGGCCGCTTTCTCCCCGAGGTGGAGCACTTCGGGGGCCTCACCGTCTGGGAGGCCAATCCCAAGATCATCGAGCACTTGCGGTTGGGGGGGCATCTTCTGCCGAGCCGGACGATCACCCACACCTACCCCCACTGCTGGCGGTGCAAGAATCCCACCCTCATCCGCGCCACCGAGCAGTGGTTCATCGCGATGGAAAAGAACAACCTGCGCCAGCGGGGGTTGGAGGAGATCCGAAAGGTCAAGTGGATCCCGCCCTGGGGAGAGGAGCGGATCTCGAATATGATCCTGACGCGGCCCGACTGGTGCATTTCGCGGCAGCGGGCCTGGGGTGTGCCCATCGCCGCCTTTTACTGCGAGGCGTGCCAGTCCGTCCTGGCCGAGCGGGAGCTCATGGAGCGGGTGGCGGAGCTCATGGAGCGGGAGGGGGCGGACGTCTGGTATCTGAAGAGCGCCGAGGAGCTGCTCCCGCCCGGCACCCGGTGTCCCCGCTGCGGCGGCACCCGGTTCACCAAAGAGGACGACATCCTAGATGTGTGGTTCGACTCCGGCGTGAGTCACGCAGCCGTGCTGGCGACCCGACCCGAGCTGCGCTGGCCGGCCGAAATGTACCTCGAGGGGAGCGATCAGCACCGGGGCTGGTTCCATAGCTCGCTGCTGGCGGCGATCGGGACCCGCGGGCGGGCGCCCTACAAGGAGGTCCTCACTCACGGGTTCGTCGTGGACGGGGACGGCCGGAAGATGTCCAAGTCGCTGGGCAACGTCATCGCCCCGCAGGAAGTCATGTCCACCCACGGCGCCGAGATCCTGCGCCTCTGGGTGGCGGCGGAGGACTACCGCGACGATGTCCGGCTCTCGTCCGAGATTCTCACGCGCCTCGTCGAGGGCTACCGCCGGATCCGGAACACCTGCCGGTATCTCCTCGGCAATCTGTACGACTTCGATCCCACGACGGATTGCGTCCCGCGCGAGTCGCTTCTCGAGATCGACCGGTTCGTTCTCCACCAGCTGCAAAAGCTGGCCGGGCGGCTCCTCCGGGCCTACGATCGGTACGAGTTTCACGTGCTGTTTCACGCCCTGCACAACTTCTGCGCCGTTGATCTGTCCGCCTTCTACCTCGACGTCCTGAAGGATCGCGTCTACACCTCGACCGCCCGATCCCCCGAGCGGCGGGCGGCGCAAACTGCCATGTATCTCACCCTGCAAGCCCTCACCCGGCTGATGGCACCGGTCCTCTCCTTCACGGCGGAGGAGATCTGGGGCTACATCCCTCGGCGCGGCGATGAACCGGAGAGCGTCCATCTCGCCGAGTTCCCCCGCGTGGACGACGCATACATGGATGAGGCGCTGGCGGAGCGGTGGGATCGGCTCCTGCGGGTGCGCGATGAGGTGCTCCGGGCGCTGGAGGAGTCGCGCCAGCGGAAGTTGATCGGGAATGCCCTCGAGGCCAAGGTGGAGCTCAAGGCCGGCGCCGGGCTGCTGCCCTTCCTCCAGGGCTACGCGGCGGGCCTCCCGACGATCTTCATCGTCTCCGCGGTGGAGCTCACCCCGGCCGGCGCGGGGGATCCGGAGCTGACCGTGACGGTCCGCCGCGCTCCGGGGCGGAAGTGCGAACGGTGCTGGGTGTACCGGGAGAGCGTCGGCCAGTCGCTCACCCATCCCACCCTGTGCGACCCCTGCGTCGCCGTCCTGAACAGTTCATAGTTGATGGCTCATGGTTCATGGATACACGACACCCAGAGCTTTTCACATGACCCTTCTGTGAACCTTGAACGTTGAACATTGAACCATGAACGCCCTTTCGTTTTATGTGATCGCGGGCGCCATCCTCGCTGCCGACCAGGTGACCAAGCTCGCCGTCCAGCAGAGGCTCCTCCTGGGTCACATCATCCCGGTGATTCCCTCGGTCTTCAACCTCACGTATGTTCTCAATCCGGGAGCCGCCTTTGGCTTCCTCTCAGATGCCCCGG
>DASRUH010000161.1:0-10543 GCA_035655535.1 Methylomirabilis sp. (SeqCode) | reverse complement strand
GTGTGATAGTGGCGGTACCGGAAGAGAGCGGTGTCGGTGATCATGAGGGCCGCGTACCCTTCCTTCCAGAAAGAGGCGTGATCCGACCACCCGATGCCGGTGATCCATTCGGGGGCGGTAATCCCTTCGGAGGGAAAATCGGTGCGCGTGCGGAAGGTCCCGATGGCCCGACGGACGAGATCCCGGGAGGCATGGTTCCCGACGAACCCGATGAAATTCGCCGTGTTCGGGTACACGAGGCTCAACGGGAAGGGGTAGTGCTGACTCCCCGCTTCTTCGGAGTAATACCCGATCGTCTCGATGGAAAGCATTGCCACGATCCTCTCGCCGCGCCGGCGGGCGCGGGACGCATACACACGGCTCCCCATGTCGTCCGTCTGGAAAAACGGCGGCTCTTCGTTGACGAACGCGACGAATCGTACGGTGCGGGGGAAGGGCTGATCGGCCAGAAGGCGGGCCATTTCCAGGACCCCGGCGACTCCCGACGCGTTGTCATTGGCCCCGGGACTGCCGATGATCGAATCGTAGTGCGCTCCGACGACGACCACTTCCTCCGGTACGGAGTTTCCCTTGCGTTCAGCCTCAAGGTTCTTGACCGTGACCCCCTGCACATCGAACTCCTGAACCGTCACCGGGTATCCCAGGTCGCCCAGGACCCGTTCGACGTGGCGCGCCGAGGCCTCCAGGGCCCGGGATCGCCAGACGTTGCGCTCGCCGATGTCGCCCGCCAGCACCGACACGTGCGCGCGGAGCCGGTCCCGCAGCACGGCCTCCTCATCCGAGAGGGGGCGAAAGGGGCCCGAATATGACCGATGGGGCATGCGAATCATCAAGAGGAGAACACCGATCCCCGCGGCGGAAACAGCCGTCCAGCGGAGGAGGACAGACCACCACTGCCGCCGACCCCGGGGCACGAGTCGTAACCGCCTCATGGTATCATGCGTGCGGGGTGCGGTGCCATCCGTCACACGGCCACGAGGGGGGAGCGGCGTTTCGCAGTCGTGAATTCGCTGCATAATCCCCCCCGATCAATGGTAGGATCATTCCCGGCGCTGCGGGAAGGGTGCTCAGCGACATGACTGCCGGGGAGCGAGGAGGTGAGGGGTCGGGTGAATCGGAGGCCGGAGGAGGATTTCCCCGCTCGGAAATCGTCGGAGCATGATACCCTCCTCAAGAGCGTGATCGAGCGGGTTCCCGTCGAAGTCAGGCAGGAACTCGAGGCGCTGCACAAGGCGGGTGCGCCGTCCGTAGAGCTGTTCAGGCGGTTGATGGCGAGCCTCGGGCCGGCGATCGCCCAGGCCTTCTCGGTACGGGAAGACGAGGTTGCCATTCTCCTCGTCAGGGATCAAGGGCACATGCTGGGGTTTGCCTACCCCTGGGGCTATTACGCGGATAAGAAGAATCTCTTTCCGGTCGGCGCCCCCAGCATCGCCGGCGAGGTGGTTCGGACCAGAAAGGGGCGGATCGATAACAACGCCTCCCAGGTGCAACACCTCGACATCTATGAGCGGATCGGCGCCAAGGCCAAGGGGGCCGTAAAGATCCAGAAGATGATTTCCGCGCCGCTGCTCAGCCGCGAGGGTCAGCCTCTCGGGGCCATTCAGGTAAGCCGCAAGGCGAAGTCGCTCCACGAGGCTGGGCCACACTTTACCCCTGCCGACCTTGCAAACCTGGCCGGCCTCTGCACCTGGCTCGCTCTGCTCATCCAGAAGGTAATCCCGCCCGATTACTGAAAAGCTCGCCGGAGGGGAGCGACCACTGCCGCGGACCGATGCGGCCGTCCGACGCGCCGTCTACAAGGCGGTGATCTCCGTCAATTGACCGAGGTACCGTCTATACTGCGCCAGGCCGCCGTTTTCCGCAAAGCCGAGCAGGCGGATGCCGTGCTCGAACCTGCCACTGTCCGTCGGTTTGGGGTCCTGCCAGAGCACCCTGCCCTTGGCCGTGACAGGGCCCTCGGGAAGCTCCATCCGGAGATGCATGTCCGTCCCGGCCGCCACTGTCTCGGGGAGCAGGAGGAGCAGGCCGCTGAGGCTGACGTTGCCCGTGCACCCCGCAACCTCCCGACTCGTCGCTGGCTCCGCCGCGAGGACGCACGTCACCGCAACCTCCGCCGGGTGACGGGGATGTCGCCGGCGACGTTGCATCGGCGTGTCCCGCAGGCTCCGGTCCACTGCCATCTCGACCAGGCTGAGGAGGCTCGAGGCCCGAAAGGGCTTCGGCAGAAAGAACTGGGCCCCGGCGCGGAAAGCCTTCTCGGCCCACGTCAAGTCCGCCGAGGCGGTGATGCCGATGACGGGAATGTCTTTGAGGTCCGGCTCTTGCTTCAGATTGTTCAGGATGGCGATGCCGTCCATTCCCGGAAGCATGATGTCCAGGATGATGACGGCCGGTCGCGCCTTTCGTGCCAGTGCGATCCCCGCAGCCCCGTCGGAGGCTGAAAGGACCGCGAAGTCCTCCTCCGAGAGAATGGCCACGACCAGGGCGCGGGAGTGGGGGTCGTCGTCCACGACCAGGATCGGACGGTTCGTCATGGCTCTCTGTCTGGCGCCGTGTCGGGTGTCCACGTGGTGTGTATGACGAAATGACTGCGGTGTTGGACCCTGTCGTCTGCAGCGGCGAGCCTCAGTATCCCCGATCGGCCGGGGAGTGTCAAGTGCCCGCCTGGTCGTTTGCAATTCGAGTGCCGAGAATCCTGCAATGTCCTAAAAGGTGAGGTGGGCGGCGATCCGCGGGGTGATGCCCGGGGCCGGAAAGCCGACGGCCTCCTCGTAGTCGGCATCAAAGAGGTTATCGACGGCGATGGAGAGCCGCCAGTTCGGATGCGGCGCCCAGGTGGCCGCGACATCGACCCGTACGTAGTCATCCAGGGTGCGATCGGCGGTGGGGATCGACGAATCGGGTACCTCGCCGACGTACAGGATGCCGAGCTGCACCTGTAGGGTCGCCTTCGGGCGCCACCCGGCCTGGAGCCCGCCGCGCCACTCTGGCCGGTTGCGGAGCTCCTGATCGGTTCCTTTGATGTCCGTATCCGTGTAGGTGAGGTGGGCGGTGATCCCCAGGGTGTCGGTCGGTCGGAGGTCAAGGCCCAGCTCGATGCCGCGGGCCGTCACCTCGGACCGGTTCACGAGCCGGGGCGGCGGCCCCTCGTCGAGGTCGATGAGGTCAAAGAAGCGACTGTGGAACAGGGTGGCGCTCAGGGTCGCCCGCCCGCCCCAGAGGTCCTGGGCCATCCCGACATCGACGCTCTCGCTCGTCTCGGGTTTCAGGTTCGGATTGCCGACGATGGGGCGGGAACTACAGCGAGCGGCCGACGGCCTTGGCAATCAACGCGAGCTGCCGCGTGAGCTCTGCGAAGCGGGCCGGCGTGAGCGACTGCACGCCGTCGGACAGCGCCTCCTCCGGCTTGGGGTGGACCTCGATCATGAGCCCGTCGGCGCCCGCGGCAACCGCAGCGCGGGCCATGGCCGCGACGAAATCCGCATGTCCCGTCCCGTGGCTCGGGTCCACGATCACCGGCAGGTGGGTGAGCTTCCGCAGGACGGGGACGGCGTTGAGGTCCAGCGTGAACCGGGTCGCGGTCTCGAAGGTCCGGATCCCCCGCTCGCACAGGATCACGTCGTAGTTCTCGTGCGACAGGATGTACTCGGCCGACATCAGTAGCTCCTGGATGGTGGCCGACATGCCCCGCTTGAGGAGGACCGGCTTGCGCGCCTCGCCCACCGCGTTCAGGAGGGCGAAGTTCTGCATGTTGCGCGCCCCGATCTGGAGGATGTCGGCGTACCGCGCCACGAGCGGCACGTCCTGGGGATTCAGGACCTCGGTCACGATCCGGAGCCCGGTCGCCTCCCGCGCCTTCGCCAGCAGCTTCAGCCCCTGCTCGCCGAGTCCCTGGAAGCTGTACGGCGAGGTGCGCGGCTTGAAGGCCCCTCCCCGCAGGATGGTTGCCCCGGCCGCCTTGACGGCGTACGCGCTGTCAAGGAGCTGCGCCTCGCTTTCCACCGAGCAGGGTCCCGCCATGAGGGCGAGGCGGTCGGCCCCGATCTCGACATCGCCGACCTTGACTACCGTTCGCTGGGGTCGGACCTCCCGACTGGCCAGCTTGAACGGCTGCAGAATCGGGACGACGTTCTCCACGCCCGGCAGGGCCTCGAGGGATTGGAGCTTTGTCTTTCCCCGCTCGTCGCCGACCGCCCCCACCACGGTCCGGTGCGTCCCGCGTATGATGTGCGGGTGGTACCCCAGCTCCGACACGCGCCGGATCACCTCTTGCACCTGCTCTTCCGGTGCCCCTGCCTGCATCACGATGATCATGGTATGCCTCCGACGAAAGCGAAGGCCACGGGGTGACCCGTGGCCGCGAAAAAAAACAAAAGCCACGGAGGCCTGTCTGCCCCCGCGGCCGCTCACGACGAAAACGCTAGGTGCCGCCGCTCCGAGGGCAGACGCCCCTAAAGTACACCGCCCATCTCAGCAGATGCCGCCGAACCATGTCTGCCTTCCGTGAAGGGCTTCCCCTGAGGCTTCCTTGAAGGGTCGCCACCGATGTGGTAGGGTTATTACCATCGCCCCGGGGCCTTGTCAAGGAGATTTCAGGGCGTTTTGCCTTTACAGGGGAGGGGCTTTTCTGTACTTTTCGGGCCAGGAGGCTGCACGATGTCTGGGCATTCGAAGTGGGCAGGCATTAAGCATAAAAAGGCAAAGGTCGATGCCCAGCGGGGGCGGGTCTTTACGCGGTTGATCCGTGAGATCACCCTGGCGGCGCGCACCGGCGGCGGGGATCCGGGAGGCAACGCCCGCCTCCGGGACGCCATGGATAAGGCGAAAGCCGCCAACATGCCCCAGGACAACATGCTCAGGGCCATCAAGAAAGGGACCGGCGAGCTCGAAGGGGTTGCGTACGAGGAGTGTGTGTACGAGGGGTATGGCCCCGGCGGCGTGGCGGTCCTGTTGGAGGCGGTCACCGATAACCGGAATCGGACGACGGCAGAGATCCGCAAAATCTTCAGCCGCTTCGGCGGGAACCTGGGCGAGTCCGGGTGTGTCGGGTGGATGTTTGCCAAGAGGGGGCTGATCCAGATCACCAAGAAGGGCGTGGACGAGGAGCAGCTCCTGGCGGGGGCCTTGGAGGCGGGCGCCGAGGATGTCCGGGGGGCCGACCAGACTTTCGAAGTCGTCACAGACCCCAAGGACTTCGACAAGGTGAAGAAGGCCCTGGAGAAGGCGTCCATCCCGATTGAGCACGCCGAGATCACCATGGTGCCCCAGTCCGCCATCCGGCTTGGAGGGAAGGAGGCCGAGCAGGTGCTCCGACTGATGGACGAGCTCGAGGAGCACGACGACGTGCAGCACGTCTATGCCAACTTCGACATTCCCGAAGAGATCATGGCGGCCTTGACCGCCTAAGCTGATGAAACGCGGGGTGCGGAGTGGCCTGCGTGTGCTCGGGATCGACCCCGGCGTCGCCGCCACGGGCTACGGCCTGGTGGAGGTGCACGGCCGGTCCCTCATCCCTGTCACGTACGGTGTCGTTTCAACTTCCCCGCGACAGCCCTTTCCCCTGAGACTCCAGCTGATCCATCGGGCCATCGAGACGATCATCGGCGAGCACCGACCTCACTGTGGGGTGCTGGAGGGGCTGTTCTTTGCCAAGAACGTGCGGACGGCGCTCCAGCTCGGTCAGGCGCGGGGAGCGGCGCTTTTGGCGGTGGTGGAGGGCGGACTCGACGTGTTCGAGTACAGCACGCTCCAGGTGAAGAGCGCCGTGACCGGCTTCGGCGGGGCCTCCAAGGCGCAGGTCCAGCGGATGGTGGCCTCGCTCCTCGGGATCTCGCCGGGGCTCCCGGCCACGGACGCCTCGGACGCGCTGGCGCTCGCCATCTGTCACATCCATGGCGCGGATCTCCAGAAGCGGATGGCGGGTCTGTAGCCTCGTGCTCGTCCTGCCGATGCTTTGGGGGACGGCGCAGGCGTCCGAGGTCGAGCAGGCGACGGCGGAGGCCACGGATGCATTGGTGGAAATCCTGCACCTGTGGCATGTCGAGGACTATGGAGCCATCTACGATCAGGGGACGGCGACGACCAAGCGCCTCTTGACACGGGAGGATTTCATCGGCCGCATGAAGGGGCTCGGGTGTCGCACGACCTGTTGCTACACGACGTTTGAACTCCGGTCCGCGGAATATCGGTCGCCGGAGTTGGTCGTGGTGACCGGGACGGTCGGCCTGGAGTTTACGGGCCGCGTCGCCCCGCGATTTCGCTGCGCCCCGGAAGTCCGGAGTTATCCGATGACGCGGGAGGAGGACGGGTGGCGCATTGATCTGACCCTCCTCCTCCCCTTCTTCTAGGAGCGATTGGTGATCGGGCAGCTCAGGGGGCAACTGGTCAAGCGGGATCCCGCCCAGGTGATTCTGGAGGTGAACGGCGTTGGGTATCGCGTCTTCATCCCCCTGTCGACCTACTACGCGCTACCGGAACGGGGGGCCGGCGTGCTCCTCTACACCATCACACACCTGCGGGAGGATGCCCTGCATCTGTACGGCTTCCTCACGGAGCAGGAGCGCTCCCTCTTCGACCTGCTCCGTGGAGTGACCGGGATCGGACCCCGCATGGCCAACAACATCCTGTCGGGCATCACGGCCGAGGAGCTGGCGGCCGCCATCGGACAGGGTGACCTGGTGCGCCTGAGCGCCATCCCGGGCATCGGGCGGAAGACGGCGGAGCGGATCGTCCTCGAGCTCAAGGAAAAGATCGTCTCCGTGTACACGCCGACGGCGGCCACCGGGGCAGCCGAGCGGGAGGGGGGCGAGGGGATCCTGCAGGATGTGGTTTCCGCCCTGCTGAATCTCGGCTACAGCCGCTCCGCGGCCTCGCGGGCGGCCGCCAGTGCGATCGGATCGCTCGACGGGGACCAGGATTTCGAGGCGGTCATCAAGCAGGCACTGCGGTTGCTGGCCGAGCACGCCAAGGGATAAACCATGACCGATCGTATCGTGAGCCGTCGGCCCCTCGAAGAGGATCAGCAGTGGGAGCCGACGCTCCGGCCGAAAATCTGGGACGAATATATCGGTCAGGAGCGCATCAAGGAGAACCTCAAGGTCTTCATCGAGGCGGCCGCCGCCCGGCGGGAGCCGCTCGATCACGTCCTCTTCCACGGCCCCCCGGGCCTCGGCAAGACCACACTGGCCTATCTCATTGCGACGGAGCTGCAGGTCGGCATCCGGCCGACCTCGGGTCCCGTGCTGGAGCGACCCGGGGACGTGGCGGCGATTCTGACCAACCTGGAGGACCGGGACGTTCTCTTCATCGATGAGATCCACCGGATGAACCGGGTGGTGGAGGAGATCCTGTACCCGGCCATGGAGGATTTCCGGCTCGACCTCGTGATCGGCCAGGGCCCCCACGCCCGCACCATCAAGCTGGAGTTGCCCCGGTTCACGCTGGTCGGGGCCACCACGCGGGCGGGGCTGCTGACTGCTCCGCTCCGGAGCCGGTTCGGGGTCATGCACCGGCTCGACTATTACAACGACGAGGAGATTCACCGGATCATCCTGCGGTCCGCAAAGATCCTCGGGGTCGAGATCCACCCGGAGGGGGCCGTGGAGCTCGCCCGCCGGTCGCGCGGCACGCCCCGTGTGGCCAATCGCCTGCTGCGGCGGGTTCGAGACTTCGCCCAGGTGCTCGGGGATGGGGTCATCACGCACGACCTCGCCCACATGGCGCTCGAG
This sequence comes from Methylomirabilis sp. (SeqCode), assembly GCA_035655535.1. GTDB lineage: Bacteria > Methylomirabilota > Methylomirabilia > Methylomirabilales > CSP1-5 > CSP1-5. Next base: position 2,816 of record DASRUH010000161.1, on the reverse strand, counting down.
CGATTGGAGGTGGACGAGCGGGGACTGGATGACATGGACCGGCGGATCCTCCAAACCCTGATCGGCAAGTTCGACGGGGGCCCGGTGGGTCTTGAGACCTTGGCCGTAGCCGTGGGGGAGGAGAAGGATACCATCGAGGATATTTACGAGCCTTTCCTGATCCAGGCGGGGTTTTTGGCCCGCACGCCCCGGGGCCGCACCGCGACCCGGTTGGCGTTCGATCATTTCGGGGGGACGCCGCGGCCGCGGCCGCAGGGGGAGATCTGGGGGACCCCCCAGTGAGGAAGCGTTCAACGGACTGACACGTCCCGGATCCGGGTGGTATACTACGGCACGCGTGGGTGGACGCGGCCCGGCATGTGGTGAGCGACGACCATGTTCGGCTTCGAGGAATTCGCCAAGGTCCTGGTCCTCTTCGGGATCGTCCTGGCCCTCCTGGGAGGTCTCCTCCTCCTCGTGGGCAGGATTCCGTTCCTCGGTCGACTGCCGGGGGATATCGTCATCGAAAGGGGGAACATTACCTTTTACTTCCCCCTGGCGACCTCCATTCTGATCAGTGTGCTGCTCACGCTCCTCTTTTCGCTCTTCGGTCGCCGATGATACGGAGGCGATGGATGGGGAAACGGCTCGTGGGTGGGTGGCTGCTCCTCGTGGCCGGTTCGGGGCTCTGCTCGGCCGAGGAGTGGCCGGTGCGCGTCCTCCTGAAGGAGGGCGTATCCGCCATCCACCTGCAGGCCGAGGGCCCCTCCCGGTTCGAAGAGATGGAGCGCCGCGTCGTGCAGCTCCTCCCGCCCGGGAGGGAGCTGCACGTCACCTGGGACGGCAAGGCAGGCGCCTCCTTCAAGCTGCAGCCGGAGGAGGGGCTCTTCTGGGTCAATGGCCGGCCCTATCGGGGGAGTGTGGAGGTGTGGAACACCCCTGGGGGGCTGCAAATCATCAACCAGATCGCCGTCGAGGACTACGTCCGGGGGGTCATGAAGGTCGAGGCGAACCCCGACTGGCCCGTGGAGGCACTGAAAGCCCAGGCGGTCGTGGCGCGAACCTACGCCCTGCATGAGCGGCTTGCGGACCCCGGCGCGCTCTTTCACGTCCAGGCCACCACGGCGTCCCAGGTCTACCGGGGGGTGAGCGGAGAGGATCCCCGATCCGATCTGGCCGTGCACGCCACGCGGGGAGAGGTCCTGACCTACCGTGGGCAGATCATCCCGGCCTTTTACCACGCCGACTCCGGCGGGCAGACCGAGGATGCCGTCGAAGTCTGGGAGAAGAAGTACCCGTTCATCGTCGGCACGGCGGACCCGTATTCGGCCATCGCGCCGGACCACCACTGGGAGGTGGGGATCCCGCGCTCCGAGCTGCAGCAGGCCCTCGAGCAGTACGGCTGGCGATTGGGCGATATCCGACGCATCGAGACGGTTCGGCGGACCCGGTCAGGCCGGGTCATGCGGATCCGGATCTGGGATGACGCCGGGGTGCTCGACGTCGACGGCAAGCGGCTGCGCCAGATCCTGGGACCGGATCGCCTTCGGAGCACCATGTTCACCGTGTACCCGTCCGGTGGGCAGATTCTGTTCGTCGGCAAGGGGTGGGGGCATGGGGTCGGGTTGAGCCAGTGGGGGGCGAAGGCGATGGCCGATCTCGCGTACGAGTACACCCACATCCTGAAGTATTATTTTCCCCTGGCCGAGCTCAGACGCCTGCCCGCCGAGGGTTCGGGGTTTACGGTCCAGAGCTCCCAGTGAATTCTCCCCCGGAGGTCCCGCGGGACTGAACGCGCGTGCTCGTGAGCGCCCTCGGCGCTTTTTTCCACGAACCATGAGCCGTGAACTGTGTTCCGTTCTGCCGATGCACCTCCGTGACTTTGAGTATCGTCTGCCGTCGGGACTGATCGCCCAGCGTCCTCTCCCGGAGCGGGACGCTTCGCGCCTCCTCGTGGTCCGCCGCGCGGATGGGACCGCGGTTCATCACCGGTTCCGCGACCTCCGCCGGTGGCTCCGATCGGGGGACGTGCTGGTGCTCAACGATACGCAGGTGACCCCCGCCCGGCTGTACGGACGGCGGCGCGGGCCTGCCTGCCGGCCAGGCGGGGGAGGAAAGGCCGAGGTCTTGCTCATCGAGGAGGAATCCCTGAATCGCTGGTGGGTGCTGGCGAAACCCGGTCAGCGGCTGCCCGTGGGCCGACGCCTGACCTTTCCGGAAGGTGTTGAAGCATGCGTCGTGGATCGCGGAGACGGCGGCCGGCGCCTCCTGCAGTTTGAGGGCGTGGGGGATGTTCGCTCGGAGCTCTCGCGCGTGGGGGTGATGCCGCTCCCGCCGTACGTGAAACGAAGCGGCGGCGGCGACCGAGGCCCCGAGGACGCCATGGACCGGGAGCGGTATCAGACCGTGTACGCGCGCGAGGCCGGCTCCATCGCGGCTCCCACCGCCGGGCTGCATTTCACGCGGGAGCTCCTCCAGGATCTGGAGTGGGAGGGTGTCCACGTCACCTTCCTCACCCTCCACGTGGGCGTCGGGACCTTCACGCCGGTGACGGTCGAGCGGATCGCCGAGCATCGCATGGCACCCGAGCAGTACTATATTTCGGAGCGGGCCGCGACCGCCATCAAGGGCGCCAAGGCACAGGGGCGGCGTGTCGTAGCGGTCGGCACCACGACGACCCGGGCGCTCGAGGACGTGGCGCTGGATGGAGGAGAGGTCCGGGCGGGAGCGGGGACGGCCTCCCTCTTCATCCGCCCGGGTCATCCCTTTCGCGTGGTCGACGCGCTCCTCACCAACTTCCACTTGCCGCGGTCCACGCTCCTGATCCTGGTCTGTGC
>DASRUH010000160.1:0-18457 GCA_035655535.1 Methylomirabilis sp. (SeqCode) | reverse complement strand
GCAGGTGGAAGAGGAGACCAGGGCGGCCATCCAAGCACTCCCTGGCGTTCAGGAAGTCACCGTAAACCTCACGGCGAGTGTGCGGAAGCCTCCGGCGGGTCGCCAGCCGATTCCCGGGGTCAAACACATCATCGCCGTCGGGAGCGGCAAGGGGGGTGTAGGCAAGTCCACCGTCACGGTGAACCTGGCGGTGGCGCTGGCCGAAGCGGGGACAGCGGTTGGACTTCTCGATTCGGATATCTACGGGCCCAGCATCCCAATCATGATGGGGGTCCATCGGCAGCCCGAGGTGGTGGGAAGCGGATGATCCCGCCGGTGAGCCATGGGGTCAAGCTGATGTCCCTCGGCTTCCTCCTGCCGGACCACTCGTCTCCCGTCGTCTGGCGCGGCCCCATGGTCGCCCAGGCGGTCAAGCAGATGTTGATGGAGGTGGAATGGGGAGAGCTGGACTACCTCCTGGCGGACCTCCCCCCGGGGACCGGCGATGCGTCGTTGACGCTCGCCCAGGCCATTCCCCTTTCGGGCGCGGTCATCGTCATGACCCCCCAGGAGGTCGCCATCCAGATCGCGACGAAGACCTTGAACATGTTCCGGACTCTCAAGGTCCCCATCCTCGGGATCATCGAGAACATGAGCTACTTGCTCTGCCCCCACTGCAGCCAGCCCATCGAAATCTTCGGCCACGGGGGCGGGCGCAAGGCGAGCGAACGCCTCGAGGTTCCTTTCCTCGGCGAGATCCCGCTCGACCCGGAGTTGCGCCACGGGGGCGATGTCGGGCGCCCCATCCTGGTCGAGCGTCCCGACTCCCCGGTGGCGGCCATCTTTCGACAGGTGGCGGCGAATTTGGCCGGGCGCGTGAGTGTGGAGTCGTTGACCGCGTAACGGAAACCCTGAACGGGAGGGATTGACAGTGGTGACAGTCACTGAACGGGCCGCCGCCAAGCTCAAAGAGCTGCTGGCCAAGGAGGGAAGCGAGGGCCAGGGGCTGCGCGTCCGCGTCTTGGGCGGCGGCTGTTCGGGCTACCAGTACCAATTGGCCTTCGATACTCCGCGGGAAGGGGATCAGGTCATCGAGCGGGCGGGGGTCCGGGTCCTGGTCGATCCGAAGAGCGTGCTCATCCTCGCCGGCACGGAGATCGACTACCAGGACGGCCTCATGGGGGCCGGCTTCGCCATCAAGAATCCGAACGCCAAGGGCTCCTGCGGCTGCGGGCAGTCGTTCCAGGCGTAGGGCCCGCCGGCTCCGGGGGCTGTGGTGGCATCGAGGGAGCGCAACCGGTCTGCCGCGCGGCGCGGTGTGTCGGGACCCCGGGGATGCGCATCGGGGCTTCACCTGCGAGGCGTTCGTTGACACGTGAAGCAACGGTATAGTATAGTAGGAATGTGAAATGGTGATCGCAGGCTCCCCCACCAGGCCCATTTCTCTGGACCGCGACGACTCAGGATTTCTGCCACGCGCGAGGAGGGGACAGAGGGTCTCTCTCGGCGGCCGGCGCCCTCGGGGGGCAAGGGGCGTGGCACCACAGGGGCGGGTGCGGCGGCGGGAGGCCGAGAACCCATCTGAACAGGTCAACGGAGCACCTCAGGAAAGCGACTGTGCAAAGGAGCAGCGATGACGACGCCGACCAATGCGATTGAAACCCTGGTCAACCAGGAGTACAAGTGGGGATTCGTCACGCCCATCGAGCAGGAGATCGCACCGAAGGGGCTCAGCGAAGACACCATTCGCATGATCTCCTCGAAGAAGGCAGAGCCCGAGTGGCTGCTCGAGTGGCGACTGAAGGCCTTCCGGCACTGGCTGACCATGAAGGAGCCGAACTGGCAGAACGTCCACTTTCCGCCGATCGACTACCAGAACATCAGCTACTACGCTGCGCCCAAGATGCAGTCCGGGCCGAAGAGTCTCGATGAGGTGGACCCGGAGCTGCTCCGGACGTACGAGAAGCTCGGCATCCCCCTGGAGGAGCAGAAGATGTTCGCGGGGGTCGCCGTGGACGCCGTCTTCGACAGCGTCTCGGTGGCGACGACCTATCGGAAGGACCTGGAACGGCTGGGGATAATCTTCTGCGCGATCTCCGAGGCGGTGCACGAGCATCCGGAGCTGGTCCGCAAGTACCTGGGGTCGGTCGTCCCGTACACGGATAACTTCTTCGCGACGCTGAACTCCGCCGTCTTCACGGACGGTTCCTTCTGCTACATCCCGAAGGGCGTGCGGTGCCCGATGGAGCTGTCGACGTACTTCCGCATCAACGCCGAATCGACCGGGCAGTTCGAGCGAACGCTCATCATCGCCGAGCCGGGCAGCCACGTAAGCTATCTGGAGGGCTGCACGGCGCCGATGCGGGATGAGAACCAGCTGCACGCCGCCGTGGTGGAGCTGATCGCCCACGACGACGCCACGATCAAGTACTCGACCATCCAGAACTGGTATCCCGGCGACAAAGAGGGGAAGGGCGGGATCTACAACTTCGTCACGAAGCGCGGCAAGTGCCTGGGACGCAACTCGCACATCTCGTGGACCCAGGTGGAGACCGGCTCGGCCATCACCTGGAAGTATCCGAGCTGCATGCTGGTGGGCGATAACTCCGTAGGGGAATTCTACTCCGTCGCCTTGACCAATAACTACCAGCAGGCCGACACGGGCACCAAGATGATCCATATCGGCAAGAACACGCGGAGCACCATCGTCTCCAAGGGGATCTCGGCCGGTCACGGGCAGAATACCTACCGGGGGATGGTCAAGATCCTCAAGGGGGCCGCGGGCGCCCGCAACTACACGCAGTGCGACTCTCTCCTCCTCGGGGACAAGTGCGGCGCGCACACCTTCCCGTATATCGAGGTGAAGAACCCCACGGCCCGCATGGAGCACGAGGCGTCCACCTCCAAGATCGGCGACGACCAGATCTTCTACTGCAACCAGCGGGGCATGTCGAAGGAAGATGCGGTGAACCTGATCGTCAACGGCTTCTGCAAGGAGGTCTTTCGCGAGCTGCCGATGGAGTTCGCCGTCGAGGCGCAGAAGCTGCTCAGCGTGAGTCTCGAGGGGAGCGTCGGCTAAGGTCGGGCGACCGCGTCGTCACGAGGGCGGACAATGCTGAAGATCAATGGTCTGCGTGTCAAGGTGGGTGACCGCGAGATCCTGAAAGGGGTGGACCTGACGGTGCGTGCGGGCGAGGTCCACTCGATCATGGGCCCCAACGGCTCCGGGAAGAGCACGCTGGCGCAGGTCCTGGCCGGTCGCGAGACCTACGAGGTGATCGCCGGCGAGGTCCTCTACGACGGCAGGAACCTGCTGGAGCTGTCGCCGGAGGATCGTGCCCGCGAGGGGGTCTTCATGGCCTTTCAGTACCCGGTGGAGATACCCGGCGTCGGCATGGCCCAGTTCCTCAAGGCGGCCGTCAACGCGCTGCGCAAGCACCGGGGCATTGAAGAGCTGGACGCGATGGAGTTTCTCGCGATGGTCCGGGAGAAGATCAAGCTCCTCGGGATGGACGAGAAGCTGCTCCATCGCTCGGTCAACGAGGGGTTCTCGGGCGGGGAGAAGAAGCGAAACGAGATCTTCCAGATGGCGCTCCTCGAGCCCAGGCTCTGCATCATGGACGAGACCGACTCCGGCTTGGACATCGACGCCCTGAAGATCGTCGCCAACGGCGTCACCAGCCTGCGGGGTCCGGAGCGCGCCATCATCGTGGTCACCCACTACCAGCGGCTCCTGAATTACGTCATCCCCGACTACGTCCACGTCCTGGTGGACGGCCGGATCGTCCGGTCAGGGGGAAAGGAACTGGCCCTGACGCTCGAGGAAAAAGGGTATGGGTGGGCGGAACAGGAGTCCCGGGCGACGGCCCGCGCCGGAAAATAGCGCGGGAGGAGCGTGACGGTGACCGCCGTGACCCAAGCACGGGAGAACTTCCTCGAAAGCTTTGCCCGCTTCGAACAGCGCGTGGCGGGTGATGGGCAGGGCTGGCTCCGTCCCCTGCGCCGGGCCGCGATCGCGCGCTTTGCGGAGGTGGGCTTTCCGACGACGCGCGATGAGGATTGGCGGTTTACGAACGTCGCGCCGATCGCCGAGACCCCCTTTCGCCTGGCCGAGCCGTCGCGCACCGCAGTCGCCCCTGGAGACCTCGAGCCCTTTTCGATTCCCGGGCTGGCGGGTCCCCGACTCGTCTTCATCAACGGACGGTACGCCCCCGGGCTGTCGTCGCCAGGGCCTGCCGGAGACGGGGTGAGGGTGACCAGCCTCGCCCAGGCGCTCACCAATGGCGATCGGCGGGTGCTGGAGGCGCACCTGGCCCGGTATGCCGACAACGCCCGGGATGCATTCACGGCGCTGAATACGGCCTTTATGGACGACGGGGCGCTCGTGCATATCCCGCGGGGTCGCATCGTCGAATCCCCCATCCACCTCCTCTTTGTGTCGGTCCCGACGGCCGAGCCGATCATGAGCCATCCCCGCAACCTCATCGTGCTGGACGAGGACAGTCAGGCGGTGGTCATCGAGGATTACGTGTCGCTCGCTGCCGATGTCTACTTCGCCAACGTCGTCACGGAGGCGGTGGCGGGCGACAACAGCGTCCTGAGCCACTTTATGGTCGAGCGGGAGAGTCGGCACGCCTTCAACATCTCGACCCTCCGCGTCGAGCAGGGACGCGGCAGCACCGTGGCGTCGCACACCGTCTTGATCGGGGGGGGCCTGGTGCGGAACAACGTGCACCCCGTCCTGGCCGGCGAGGGGGGCGAGTGCCTCATCAACGGCCTCTTCATGGCCAACGGCCGCCAGCACATGGACAACTTCATGCTGGTCGAGCATGCGAGCCCCCACTGCGACAGCCGGCAGTTCTACCACGGCATCCTCGACGGCCAGTCCCACGGCGTCTTCAGCGGGCGGATCATCGTGCACAAGGATGCGCAGAAGACCGACGCGAAGCAGACGAACAAGAACCTGCTGCTGTCCCTCGAGGCGCAGATCGATACCAAGCCGCAGTTGGAGATCTACGCCGACGATGTCAAGTGTACCCACGGGGCGACCATCGGCCAGATGGACGAGGATGCGATCTTTTACCTGCGGTCCCGCGGCGTCCCCGAGGAGACGGCCCGCGCCCTCCTCCTCTTCGGCTTCGCCAATGAGAGCCTGGAACGGATCCGGGTCGAGCCGGTGCGGATGCACCTGGCGGGGCTCATCCGCGAGTGGATGCCGGCCGGGAGGTTGGTGGAGGAGACCCGATGATCACCGTCGGAGGCCGCGTGAGCCCGTCGGTGCGTGAAGAGCGGTTGACCGCCTTCGAGGTCGAGCGGCTCCGGAAGGACTTTCCCGTCTTGGGCCAGCCGGTCCGGGGAAAGCCTTTGGTGTACTTTGACAACGCCGCGACGAGCCAGAAGCCGCAGGCGGTCATCGATGCGGTGCACCACTTCCTCTCGAGCTATTATTCCAACGTCCACCGCGGAGTGCATCAGCTCAGCGAGCGGGCGACCGAGGCCTATGAACATGCGCGGGAGACGGTGCGCCGGTTCCTGAACGCGGCCGCGGCGCGCGAGATCATCTTCGTCCGCGGCACCACGGAGGCGATCAACCTCGTGGCGTCGAGCTATGGGCGGACGCACGCGGGGGCGGGAGATGAGATCGTCATCTCGGCCATGGAGCATCACTCGAACATCGTCCCGTGGCAGATGGTGTGCCAGGCGACCGGTGCAGTCCTCCGGGTCGTCCCGATGAACGACGCGGGTGAGTTGCTGCTCGACGAGTACGAAAAGCTCCTGACGCCGCGCACGCGATTGGTGGCGGTCACCCATGTGTCGAACGCCTTGGGGACCATCAACCCCGTGGGTGACATGGTGCGCCTTGCCCGCCGCCGGGGCATTCCGGTCCTCATCGATGGGGCCCAGGCGGCGCCCCACCTCGCGGTGGATGTGCGGCAGCTCGATTGCGATTTCTACGCCTTCTCCGGGCACAAGGTGTTCGGCCCGACCGGCATCGGCATCCTGTACGGCAGGGGCGACCTCCTGGACGCGATGCCGCCGTACCAGGGCGGCGGCGACATGATCAAGTCCGTCACCTTCGAGAAGACGATCTATAACGATCTGCCGTATAAGTTCGAGGCGGGGACGCCGCATATCACTGGGGCCATCGGTCTCGGCGCGGCCCTGGATTACGTCACCGGGGTCGGCCTGGACCGGATCGCCGCGTACGAGCACGAGTTGCTGGAGTACGCGACGAAGGCTTGCGCGGCCATCCCCGGCCTCCGCATCATCGGGACGGGGAAGGAGAAGACGTGCGTCCTCTCGTTCGTCCTCGAGGGGATCCACGCCCATGACGTCGGCACCGTCCTGGATCACGAGGGGGTCGCGATCCGGGCTGGCCACCATTGTGCGATGCCCGTGATGCAGCGTTTCGGGGTCCCCGCCACGGCGCGTGCCTCGCTCGCCTTCTACAACACCAGAGAGGAAATCGATTCCCTCGTCGGCGCTATCCACAAGGCCATTGAGATCCTCGGCTGATGTCTGACCTTCGCGAGCTGTACCAACAGGTCATTCTCGACCACAGTAAGAAGCCCCGGAACTTTCACAAGCTGGATGGCGCGCATCGGACGGCGGAGGGACACAATCCGCTGTGTGGCGATCAGGTCACCCTCTACGTTCAGGTGGAGGATGACGTGATTCGGCGCATCGGCTTCCAGGGTTCGGGGTGCGCGATTTCCAAGGCGTCGGCCTCGATGATGACCGACAGTGTCAAGGGGAAAACCACGGCCGAGGCTCAAGGGCTCTTCGAGCGCTTTCACGATCTGCTCACCGGCAAGGGGGGCCCCGGCGATCCGGGTGACCTGGGAAAGCTGGCGGTCTTTTCGGGCGTGCGCGAGTTCCCGGTCCGTGTCAAGTGCGCCACACTGGCGTGGCACACCTTGCGGGCGGCGCTAGAGGGGAAGGGCGAGCCGATCTCAACGGAGTAAGTGCCCGGGACAGGGGGTGCGGTGGTGAAAGAGAACGGCGAATCCGATGCCCGGCACGAGGGGGGGCCAATGGACATCACCGCCGCCGGCTCCCTGGCGGTCGAGGCGCAGGTCGTCGAAGCCTTGCGGACATGCTTTGATCCGGAGATTCCGGTCAACGTTTACGAGCTCGGGCTGATCTACGGGATTACGGTGGATCCGTCCGGCGTCGTGGCGATTCGCATGACCCTCACCTCCCCGAACTGCCCCGCGGCGGGGAGCCTGCCGGGGGAGGTTCAGGAGAAGGTCAAGACCATCCCCGGAGTGAAGGACGCCACGGTCGAGGTCGTCTTCGATCCGCCCTGGGACCCCTCCAGGATGTCCGAAGCAGCGAGATTGGAACTGGGCCTCTGGTGAGTCGGGTCGCCGCGGCCTCGCCGCCGGGCGGGAGGGGGAGTCATGGCCGATTTCGTCGAACGGACAATCAAAGGGCTGACGATCCGAATCGACCGCACCCTCTGCATCAGCACCGGCAACTGCATGAAAATCGCCCCGGACGTCTTCGAATTCAACGGGGAGAACATCTGTGCGTTCAAGGCCGACCCCGCGGACATCGAGCGGGATCGGTTGATCGACTCCTGCGATGTCTGCCCGGTGGATGCCTTGATCGTCATGGACGACACCGGCACGCAGCTCGTGCCCTGAGGCGTGCCCGGGCGTGGCCAACGGCGGCTCGCCCTCCCTCCACGGGACGCCATTCACTCTCCGATCTCCAGGCGCTTTGCCCACCGCTCCTGCCTCGTTCCCCCCGTGATCCGGGTTGCGCGCCCGCGCGGTCGTCGATTATGCTATGGCCAGCTTCCAGGGGGAGCGGACGGCCCCCGAGGGCCTGCAATCGGGCGAAACCGTAGGATCGCCATGGACGACTTGTACCGCGAATTCATCCTGGATCACTATAAGAAGCCGCGGAACTTCGGGACGCTGGAAGACCCGGATGTCACCAACGAGGAGGACAACCCGCTCTGCGGGGACCGGATCCGGATCGACCTCAAGCTCCGGGAGGGCCACGTGGCGGATGTCCGGTTTCACGGGCAGGGGTGCGCCATCAGTCAGGCGGCGGCCTCGATCCTGACTGAAAAGATCAAGGGCGCCCCCTTGGAGCGGGTCAAGGCCTTCAGCAAGGAAGAGATGCTGGAAGCCCTCGGGGTGCCATTGAGCCCCATCCGGCTGAAGTGCGGCCTGCTGGCGTTGAAGGTCCTGAAGACCGGTCTGTACGGCGTGAAGCGCTGGCCCGGGGAGGGAGACGAGGCGTAGGCCCACAGGAGCAAATGACGAAGGGGAAAACACTCATCGAGCCGCAGCAGCCGTCGTTCTTCCAGGAGGTCTTCGCGGGGTTTCGTGCCGACGGATGTACGCTCCTGGCTGCCGCCATCTCCTTCTACGCCCTGATCTCCATCATCCCCCTGATCTTTCTGGGGGTCGCCTTCCTCGGCTACGTCATGGGGTCCTCCGAGGGGGCGGTGGAGCGGGTGATCGCGGTCATCACGGAACTCCTCCCCCTCCCGGTGGTCGGACGCATCGAGGACCTCCTGGAGGCGATCGTCGCCACGCGGACCGTCGCCAGCCTCCTCGCGCTCGTCACCTTCCTCTGGGTGGCCAACGGGGCCTTTGAGACGGTCGAGCGCGCGATCAACGTTATTCGCCGGACGCAGTTGACCCGGGGATACCTGCAGCGGAAACTGGTGGGGTTGATGATCATGCTCACCTCGGGGATACTGCTGCTCCTCTCCTTCCTGATCTCTCCCCTCCTGCTGGCGATCTGGGCGCTCGCCAGTGACCTCCTGCGCCTCTTCCCGGTCCTCGATCCCTATGTGGCCACCGTCAACGCCGCATTGGCGCCCGTCTGGGACTATCTGGTGCTCCCCCTCCCCTTCTTCCTCATGTTCGTGGTCTTCCTCCTCATCTATCTCGTCGCGCCGGCGCAGCCCGTCCCCTTCTGGTCCGCCATGTTGGGGGCCTCCATGGCCACAGTCCTCTGGCAGGGCGCGCGGGAACTGTACAGCCATTATCTCCTCTACTATGCTCCGCACGATCGGCTCTACGGCCCATTGGGCGCGCTGATCGGGCTGGTGCTCTGGGTCTACTACACCGCGGTCATCCTGTTGTTTGGGGCAGAGATGGCGGACGTGCACGCCCGCAGGCGGGCCCGCAAGCGGGCGCGGGCGTAGGCCCGCGGCTCCCGGCGGCCTCGGAGGAAGGGCGGGGGCTGCGTGATTGCGAAGGGGGCGAAGGGCTGAGCGATCGAACGCGGAGGCGAGCAGGACAGTGGGCCGGTGGGTCCACGATGGGGCGGCAAGGCCAGGACCCTGGCCTCAGACCTCTCAGGTGCCACCGAAGCCGATCGTCACCCGGCCATCCTCGACGATGACCGGGACCTCACGCACTCCCTTGGCAACCGTGAGCATGCGCTCGAGGGCCGCTGAATCCTTCTTGACGTTGACGTAGTGGACGGCGATGTTTCGTTTGGCGTAGTCCTCCCGGGCCGCCGCGGTGAAGGGTCACCCGTCCTTTCCGTAGATCACCACTTCGCTCGCCATGACCCTCCCCTCCACGCGTGCGCTGCGTCGCTATCATAGCACGATCATACACCAACGGCCTGCCGTTGCAACGGGAAAGGGCCGACGGCGCTGTCGGCTGAGCCCAGGGTCAGATGCTCAGCATGTTGCGTCCGGCTTTCTTCGCACGGTACAGCGCCTGATCCGCCGCCGTGATCACCTCGGTGGGATCGACGTTCCGGTTACTCCCTTCGGCCACGCCGATGCTGACAGTGACGGCGATGCTCTGCCCCGCCGGGCCGCTCCGGGATTCCCGTTTCGGTTTCTGTGCCGGGCGGTCGCGACCGCGCAGCGTGAACTGGGTCGCCTCGACCGCCTTTCGCAGCATTTCGAGATGGGGGATGGCATCCTGGATCGATCTGCCGGGAAAGAGGACCACGAATTCTTCCCCGCCGTAGCGAAACGCCTTGCCTCCACCGGGCATGTGCGCCAGCTTTGCCGCGACCATGCGGAGCAGCTGGTCCCCGGCATCGTGGCCGTGCCGATCATTGAACGTCTTGAAGTGGTCGACGTCGATCATGGCGATTGTATACTGCCTTCCCAACTTGAGCAGCGCCTCGCTCAAGGCGCGGCGCCCCTCCAGACCCGTCAGCTCGTCCCGATACGCCAAGGTGTACGACGTCTCGATGATGGAGAGGACAAGGACGAGTCCGGCGGTCGAGAAGTAGGCCGTAGAGGCGGATCCGAGGCCGTCCGCGGCGAGGGCGAGGAAGACGGCCACCAGAGCCCAGAAAAAGCTGCCTGCGATCACGTTCGGCCGCCGAATGAAGCGAACGATCACCACACCCCATGCGGTGCCGAAGGCCAGCAGGGCGGGCTGGCCGATGGAGAGCCCCGCGGTCCATGGCGCGTTGACAAAGGGATGCTCCAGTCGCGCTGCGAGAGCCGCCTGCTCCGGCTGGCATAGCAGGGCCACAAGGACGAGTTGGGAGAGAAGGATGATGAGTCGCAACAGACCCCGAAAGGTTACGATACCGCGCTCCGCGATAAGCGACAGGCCCGCGAGGTTGAGGGGGAGGAGCAGGGCGACCGCGTGGAAGACGGTGCGGCCGGCATCGGACGCCGCCGCGCCGCCAGGGCCGTAGTAGAGCAGTCCCCGGTCGGCGACGGCCAGGAGGAGGATGGCGAACAGGAGCTGGCTCCGATGGAAGCGGCAGCCAAAGTACAGGCCTGCCCCCAGCACCACATACGGGTAGACGCGAAGGACCGCCACCGACTCCGGAAGGGGCATCCACAGCGATGCCACCAGGCCGGTGAGCAACAGGAGACCGCCCGGCATGATGAGCACGGAGATCACGCTCATGGTCGAGGGAGAGAGCAATCATTGTGCCAGAACTCCCCGCCGTCCATCGCCATGGGTTCTCCGGGTTCGTGGGGCGGTGGTCCGGGGCGGACCCCCGAAGCCGATTCGGACCGGCATGGCGATTGGTATCAGACGATTCGGGAGGTGCGCGGGTAGGTGACCCTAAGCTGGGGAGGCCCTTCGGCCGGGGGGGTCTTCGTCCCGCCCCGGTGGGGGCTGACGGAACGACTCGCGGGTTAGATCGTGAGGACGACCTTGCCGAACTGCTTTCGCTCCTCGAGGAGCCGGTGCGCCTGTGCGGCTTCCGTGAGGGGGAGGACCCGATCCACCACCGGCCTGAGCTTTCCCGACTCCACGAGGGGGAGAATCTGCATGAGATCGGCCTTGCTCCCCATGTAGGCTCCCTGGATCCGGAGCTGCCGCATGAAGAGGTACCGGATATCGGTCTCGGCCGTCGGGCCGCTTGTGGCCCCGCACGTGACGAGCATGCCTCCGGGTGCAAGAGTCGGGATGAGGTCCTTCCACGTCTCGCCCCCCACGTGCTCGAAGATAATGTCGACCCCTCGGCGGTTGGTGAGGTGCTTGATCTCCTGGGCGACGGCCTGCTGGCGGTAGTTGATGCCGTGGTCCGCCCCCAGAGCCTTCGCCTTGTCCAGCTTCTCGTCGGTGCTCGCGGTGGCGATCACGGTGGCGCCGAACAGTTTCGCGATCTGTACGGCGGCCACGCCCACCCCACTCCCGGCCCCCATGACGAGGACCGTCTGGCCGAGACGCACGTGGCCTAACGTCACAAGCATATTCCACGCGGTGAGGAAAGTGAGGGGGAAGGCGGCGGCCTGGGCGAAGTCGCAGCCGTTGGGCAGAGGGAGGGCATTGACCTCCGGCACCGCAATCAGCTCCCGATACCCGCCGTCGAGCCCGTAGCCCCCGATGATCTGGTACTGGGCGCAGAGGTTGTCCCGCCCGCAGAGGCACCGGGCACACTGGCCGCAGCTCCTCCCGGGGGAAATCACGACCCGCTCGCCGACCGTGACCCGGGAGCAGAGCTCGCCGACCGCCGCGACCTCGCCGGCGATGTCGCAACCGGGGATGTGGGGGAGGGGGAGCTTGACTCCGGGAAGCCCTTTACGGAGCCAGAGATCGAGGTGGTTCAGGGCACAGGCCCTGATCCGCACCAGGACCTCGTTCGGGGCGATCCGCGGCTCGGGGACGTCCTCTACCTTTAGGACCTCGGGTCCCCCATGTTCGTGAAAGCGGACTGCCTTCATCTCCGCCTCCAACGGCCGGTAGTGACTGGTGATTGGTGACTGGTGGGTGGTGGTTCCTAATCACTAATCACCAACCACTAACCACCATCCACCGATGACCGAGGACCGACGACCGTTAAGTCCGCGAACGGTTGAAGTACGAAAGCAACGCGACATACCTCTTTACGGTCATCGATTGACGATCAGAAGGATTCCGCGCCGACGCGTCCGGGGACGCAGCGGTCGTACTGGGCCTTGAGCGCCTGCAGCTGCTTGTAGTGCGCCTCGATCTCCTCGTGACGCAGCGGCATCTCGCGCCACAGGGCGACGATCTTCAGGGCGATGGGTCGGGCCTCCGTGATGATCCGAAGCCGTTCGCGGTTCGCCGGGGGGAGGTTCAGCCGCTCCAAGAAGGCGATGAGGCCGACATCGTCCCGCTTATCGACGAACTCCTGGACCCGGTGCAGCTCCGCCACGGGGAGCCCTTCGGGGAGGAGGCTCTCCAGTTCCCGCAGCCGGTACGAGGTGTAGAGCAGCTCCTTGCTCTCCACGGAGACCTCCTTATCCCTTGATATTCCCGATGGGTTGCAGACGGACCACTTTCTTCGAGAGCCCGATCGTGTCCACGGCGTCTACGACTTCGGAGATGTCCTTGTATGCCATGCCGGCCTCTTCTGCCACTCCGGCGAAGGAGGCGGCGCGCACGTAGATGCCCCGCTGATCCAGGCGCTCCAGGAGATCCCGGGCGTGCACCTTCTTCCTCGCCGCTGTGCGCGACATGGTCCGGCCGGAGCCGTGGGCGGTGGACCCGAAGCTCTCCTCCATGGCCCTGGCGGTGCCGATGAGGAGGTAGGACCCGGTCTCCATGGATCCCCCGATGATCACCGGCTGCCCGATGGAACGGTACCGCTCTGCCAGGTCCGGATGTCCCGGAGGAAAGGACCGCGTCGCCCCTTTGCGGTGGATCACCAGTTCCTTCTCTTCGCCGTCCACCCGGTACCGCTCGATCTTGGCGATGTTATGGCAGACGTCGTAGATCACCTCGAGGCCCAGATCACGGGCATCCCGTTTGAAGACGTCGCTGAAGACCTCGCGGATGCGGTGGGTGATCACCTGCCGGTTGGCAAAGGCGGAGTTGGCCGCGCACACCATCCCCTTGAAGTAGTCCTGCCCTTCGGGTGAGGCGTACGGGGCGCACGCCAGTTCCTTGTCCCGGACGGCTATCCCGTACCGCTTCATAGCCCGGGCGAAGGTCTCCAGGTAGTCGGTCGCCACCTGATGCCCGAATCCCCGCGAGCCGCAGTGGAACATCACGACCACCTGGTACTCCCGGTCGATCCCCAGGGCCTTGGCGAGTGCCGGGTCGTAGATACTGCCGGGATAGACGACCTGGATCTCGAGGTAGTGGTTGCCGGATCCCAAGGTCCCGAGCTGATGGATGCCGCGACTCGTCGCCTTCGCGCTGACCTTGTCGGGGTCACCCCCCGGGATCCGCCCCATGTTCTCGATCCGTTCGGCGTCCTCGGGCCAGCCGTATCCACGCCGGATCACCGACTGGGCCCCATGGGTCATCACCTCACGGAACTCATCCGGGCTGAGCTTGAAGAACCCCTTGGTGCCGACGCCGCACGGGATAGCGTGGAACAGCCGGTCCACCAGGTCGCGGATCTTGGGCTTGACCTCGGCCTCGGTCAGGGTGGTGCGCATGAGTCGCATCCCGCAATTGATGTCAAAGCCGATGCCCCCGGGCGAGATCACGCCGGTTTTGGCGTCCATGGCGGCGACGCCGCCGATGGGGAAGCCATAGCCCCAGTGGCCGTCCGGCATGCAGAGGGCGTATTTCTGAATCCCCGGCAGGCACGCCACGTTGGTCACCTGCTCGAAGACGCCCTGGTCCATCCCCTTGAGCAGCTCGTCGGTGGCGTAGATCCGGGCCGGGACCAGCATCCCCTCCTTGGCCGTACGGGGGATCTCCCAGATGCCCTCTGCGACCTTCTTCATCCCTCGGGTAAGGTCCACGATCGTCACCCTCTCAGATATCTAAAACGATCCGGCTTTTCCATCCAGCCGGGGTCTGCTCCAGGACGAAGAGATGATACGTCACCGCCTTGACGTCGGCCCTGAGCGACATCGTGGCGTAATCGATCTCTTGCCCCCACGCGGTTGCCTCGAGCTCCCACTCCGTCGCCTGCCGGATAGAGATCGCGAATCGTCGGAAGAGGAGGCACTCCGAGTCCTTCAGGAAAATGAGCTCTGCGAGCCACCGGAAGAGGAGGGTGTCCAGGTCCTCGGCGGTCAGCCGGATCTGGCGCGCCCCGGTGGGCGAGACCCCGTCCAGATCAACCATCACCTCGGTGAGGGCCAACGCCGATGCCTCGAACACTTCGGGAAGGGTCCGTCCCTCGGCCTCGAAGGCTACGTCGGCGATGGCTACGTCTTCGAGGAACCGATAGGGCA
Source organism: Methylomirabilis sp. (SeqCode) (assembly GCA_035655535.1). Classification (GTDB taxonomy): domain Bacteria; phylum Methylomirabilota; class Methylomirabilia; order Methylomirabilales; family CSP1-5; genus CSP1-5. The sequence goes on along the minus strand of DASRUH010000160.1, from coordinate 3,912 downwards.
TGATCTTCCCTTGATCCTTACTATAGGAAGCCGGAAAGAAAATGTCAAAGTCCTTTTGGATCCGGGGCGCAGAGTATGTGGCAACAGGCCCTGAGTAAAGCGTGTGCGTGGGGCCGTGGTGCGCGTGGCCCGGGATCCCTTGACAGGCGGGGCATGCCGGCGCCACAATGTGCTGCCCTTCAGTGTGGTCCTCTTTCCCGACGCGGGCCGATTCCCCGGGGGTGCGGTGTGGCAGCGGTCGAGGTCCGGAACCTTCTGAAGGTATTTCGCATCGGGCTGGTGCGCCCGCGACACAAGGTCGCCCTCCAGGGTATCGACCTCACCGTCGAGGCCGGAATGATCTACGGCATCCTGGGACCGAACGGGGCGGGCAAGACCACCCTCCTCTCGGTCCTCGCCACGCTCCTCCTCCCGGACGCCGGGTCGGTCCGCGTCCTGGGCCGGGACGTCCGGCGGGAGGCGGCGATGATTCGGCGGCGGGTCAACATGGCCAGCGGGAACGCCAATTTTCCCTGGAGCCTCAGCGTGGCGGACATCTTGACGTTTCATGCGATGCTGTACGGTCTGTGGGGACGCCGGTGCCGGATGCACGTGGGCGCGGTGATGGAGACGTGCGAGCTGAGCGGGTATCGCGCCGTCCCCTACAATGAACTCTCAACCGGTCTCAAGCAGCGGCTCGCGCTGGCCAAGTCCCTCCTCAATGACCCCGATCTCCTCCTCCTCGACGAGCCGACGGTGGGCCTGGACCCCGACGTCTCGGTCCGCATCCGGCAACAGATCGCCCGGCTCCGGTCCGAGCGGGGGACCACGATTCTCCTCTCGACCCACTATATGCCCGAGGCGGAGACCCTGTGCGATGAGATCGCCTTCCTGCGAGACGGCAGGATCCTGGCCCGGGGCACCTGTGGCGACCTCAAGCGGCGCGTCGGCTTCGCCGAGGTCATTCAGGTGGCCGGGACCGGACCGTTTCCGCTCGGTGAGATCCAGAGAATCCCCGGGGTCCTGGCGGTGCACCAGGACGGGGAGGGGCTTGAGATCCGCGTAGACCAGGGGAGGCAGCGACTCGATCAGGTGATCCGCTGCCTCCACCAGGCGGGGGTCGTCTTGCACGCGGTGCGGATTGACGAGCTTGGATTGGAGGAGGTCTTCGTTGAGCTCGCGCGCTGAATGGGCAAAGGTCTGGGCGTTCACCCGGCGCAGTTGGCTCATGAACCGGCGGAACGCCTTCACGCTGTTCGAGATGACCTTCTGGCCCTGTATCGGTCTGGCCTCTATCGGCCTCCTGACGGAATTCCTCGCGCTCACGCCTGAGACGCGGGCCTTCGTCCTGATCGGGGTGATTTCCCTGAGTGTCGTTCAGATCTGCCAGCTTGATGTCGCCTACGCGCTCCTCTTCGACATGTGGTCCAAGAGCGTGAAGTACCAGTTCATGGCGCCGATCCATGGCGGGCACGTAGTCGCGGGGTCCTGGCTCATGGGCGTCATCCGCGGGAGCGTGGTCTTCGGGCTGATGGGCCTTGTCAGTTGGTACGCCTTTGACTTCAACTTCATGGATGCGGGTGTGGGTCCGCTCGCGGTCTTCGCCGTCGGCCTCTTCCTGAACGGCGCCCTGGTGGGGACCTGCACCTGTATCCTGATCCTGGCCTTCGGTCCCCGGGCAGAGGTCGCGGCCTGGTCGCTGGCGAGCATCCTGCTGCTCCTGTGCGGCATCTACTACCCGGTGGACCAGCTCCCTCCGCCGGTGACGATTGCGTCGAGTCTCATTCCGCTCACCTATTTTCTGGAGTACTTCCGGGGCGTGTACGGCTTCCCCCTCCTCTTCCGGGCGCCGCTGACGAAAGGATTCGGTCTGGCCGTCCTCTACCAGGCGGGAGGGCTCATGCTCCTCCACATCGTCATCCAGCGCGCCCGGCAGACCGGCATGCTGCTGCGCCTCTCCGAGTAGCCGCCAGCCGCCTTTTCCTTTGGCATCGCTTCGGGAAGTTGCTAAGATGAGTGGGCACCGTCATCCCCCTTGCGGAGCAGCCGTATGGACGCGCCGCCCGAGTTGGTCACCGGCGTTCTCCCTGCCGTCGTCAGTATCGAGGCCTCCATCAAGCCGGGTCACCCATCCGCCGGGGCCCTGGGGACCGAGCGGAGAAGCACCGGGGTCATCGTGGACACCGGCGGGTATCTCCTGACGGTGAACTACGTGGTCCTGGGGGCGTATTTTTTCGGCATCGGGCTCCAGGACGGTCGGCGCTTTCAGGGTCAGCTGGTGGCCCAGGACTTCTCCAGCGGACTGGCCGTCCTCAAGATTCCGCCCCAGGATCTTCCCGCGGTGCGTCTCGGCTCCTCAATGGACATCCTGCTCGGGCAGCCGGTGTTTGTCGCGGCCGCAACCGGGCCGGTGGAGCGCCGGATCGCGGACGGAGTCATTGGGTATCTCGGCGAGTTCGATACCCACTGGGAGTTCATGTTGCACAAGGTGATCGGATTGACGATCCAGAACCCGGGCTTCGGCGGGGCTCCGGTCTTTGATCTGGCGGGGCGCGTGGTGGGGATCGCTTCCTTCAGCCTGCCCGAGGTGACGCGGGCGACGATCGCGATTCCCGTGGAGCGGTATCAGCTCAACCGCACCGAGCTCCTGGAATTCGGTCAGGTCGTCAGCCGGCCGACGCGGGCGTGGATCGGGGCGCACCTGCAGCCGGCGGAGCGCGGGGTGCTGGTGGCGGCCGTGGTGCCGGGAGGACCGGCGGAGGCGGCGGGGGTCAAGGAAGGGGACGTGATCGTCGCCGTGGGCTTCTGCGCCGTAGAGACGCGGCGTGATCTGTACGAGGAGTTGTGGAAAAAGCGGGCCCACGAAAAGGTGTCGCTCAAGATTGTGCGAGAGGAGCGGACGATCGTGGTGGACGTGGTCACCGGGAGTTCCGAGGAGTTCTACAAGTAGCGGGCGGCAGCGGATGTCCCCGGGATCCCACGGCGCAGCGGAGCGGAAGGGAGCGCGATGGGGCGTGCGATGGATTTTCTGGCCTTCGGGGCCCACCCCGATGACGCCGAGATCGGGGTCGGTGCTTTTCTGTTGAAGATGAAGGCAAAGGGGTACCGGACCGGAATCGTCAGCCTCACGGAAGGGGATATGGGGGCCGGCACGCGAAAGGTCCGGAGACGGGAGGCGGCGGCGGCGGCGCGGATACTGGAGGTCGATGCCTTCGAGGTCCTGCACCTCGGGGATACCCGCCTCGAGGACACCCCCGAGAACCGCAGGCGCGTGGCGGCGGTGATCCGCAAATATCGGCCGCGGATCCTCCTAGCGCCCCATTACGCCGTCGAGCCGGGACGCGGACGGGGGCATGCTGATCACATTGCCGCCGGCCATCTGGTCACTCACGCCGCCAATTTCGCCCACCTGGAGAAATTCCCCGCCGGGGGGCGGCCCCATGCGGTCCAGAAGATCTTCTACTATTTCATGGTTCCCTTTGCGCGCCCCTCGTTTATCGTCCCCGTGGACCACGAGTTGCCCCGGGCCCTCGAGGCCGTTGCCGCGCACGCCTCGCAGTTCGGGCGGGCGGGCTACCGCTCCGTCCCGAGCCGTCTCGAAGTGGTCGCGCGCTACTTCGGCCTCCTCGCGGGCTGCACGTATGGCCAGGCCTTCTACACTCAGGAGATCTTTCGGATCGACGATCCCTTCGTCCTCTTCCAGAGTCCCGATCAGGGGGAGGAGTAGCATAGAGCCGGTTCGGGAAGGCATCCTTCGTCGGCGGAACATTGCACGGACGGCACAAGGCGCACGGCCAACGGGTCCTGTCGGTGGCGTGCCCGTCCGTCCTCGGAGAGCTCACGCACCAATAAATCAACAGATGGAGACCGGCTGGCAGTGGCGCATTTCTCCTACGGGCGGGCGGGCACTGGCCGCCGCCACCCGTTGTCCGG
>DASRUH010000159.1:0-2483 GCA_035655535.1 Methylomirabilis sp. (SeqCode) | reverse complement strand
ACGCAGTGGAAGGCGAGATCCCAGGCGGCGTACCACGGGTACTCCCATTTGTCCGGCATCGAGATGACGTCGGCATTGTACAAGTGCGTCCACTCGTGATTGCGCCCATGCTTCCGCTCAGCCGGCGCTGGCGGAAAGGCGGGGTCGCCCTCGAGCCAATCCTTCACCACGTAGTGGTAGAACTGCTTGGACCACAGGAGCCCCGCGAGCGCCTGGCGCATGACGCTTCGGGCGTCGGGCGAGAGATCGCGGGGAATGAGCGTCGCGTAAAACTCCTCAGCCTCGCGCTGGCGCTCGCCGAAGATCTGGTCGAAGGCAGTCCCGAAGGGCTTCTCCCCCGTCGCTGGGATTTCTGTATCGGTGAAGCGCAGCCGGACGGTCACCGTCTTTCCGGGGGCGATGGTGAGGGGATAATGGGCGGCGACTTTCGTGCCGACGCGCTCGGGGTTCACCGCCTCCTTGACGCCATGGACGATATAGTCGTTGATGCCGTCCTTGACGTAAGGTGAGCCGTTCTCGCCCCCATAGAGCCGCCGGTAGTTTGTTTCATTTTCGGTAAAGAGCAACTCCGGTGACCCCTCGCAATAAAGCCATCGTGGGCCGTAGGAGGGATGATGGACCTCGATCAGTGCACCTCGCCCCTGAACCTTTCCCCTCCGCAGGCTCGGCCGCGGCTCGTCTGAGCCCCAGGACCAGGTGTTGCGAAACCAGAGCGTCGGTAGGAGGACCAACTGGGCCGACTCCGGGCCGCGGTTCACGACGCTGATGCGGATGAGGATGTCTTCCACGCCCGCCTTTGCGTATTCGACGACGACATCAAAGTACCGGTCTTCGTCGAAGACGCCCGTGTCCAGGAGTTCGAATTCGGGGCCCCCGCGGCCCCGCCGCCGGTTCTCCTCGACCAGCCATCCATAGGGGAAGGCCGCCTGAGGATACTTGTAGAGGTACTTCATGTAGGAGTGGGTGGGCGTCGAGTCCAGGTAAAAGTAGTACTCCTTGACGTCCTCGCCGTGGTTCCCTTCATTGCCGGTGAGTCCGAAGACGCGCTCTTTCAGGATGGGATCGCGGCCATTCCACAGGGCAATGGCAAAGCAGATCATCTGACGTCGGTCGGAGATACCGGCGATCCCGTCCTCGTTCCAGCGGTACGCCTTTGAGCGTGCGTGGTCATGGGGGAAGTAATCCCACGCCGTACCGTGGGGGCTGTAATCCTCCCGCACCGTCCCCCAGGCGCGTTCGCTGAGATACGGCCCCCAACGCTTCCAGTGCGCCTTTCGCTCGCGCGCTTCCTGCAGCCGTTTCTCTTCTCTTGTCATGGATCTTTCTCCCACAGACGTTTCCCTGGGCGGGTCGACCATCCGTTCGATCTATCGAGCCTTGTCTCTGTTCTCTGCCAGGACGACCTCCACGAGACGCAGGGCCTCTCCGACGGACCAAGCTTGGAAGGGGCATCCCCGCGGCGTGTGCGGAAGGTCCCCGTCCGCGATCTCTGAGATGTGGCCGAGGCCGGCCTCGTCCAGATGCCGGAGAATCGGATCGAGGAACTTTGCGCGGGCTTCTCGCTTGGCCTGGCCCGTTCCCCCCCGCACTCGCGCCCACGCCTCGACAAAGGGTCCGATGAGCCACGGCCAGACGGTCCCCTGGTGATAGGAGCCGTCCCGCTGACGAACGCCCCCCTCGTAGTGGGGAGTATACCCCGGCTCCCCGGGCGCCAGCGAGCGCAGGCCGAGCGGTGTCCAGAGGCGCGCCTCGACGGCCTCAACGACGCGGCGGGCCCGATCGCCCTCGAGCAGGGAGAGGGGGAGGCCACCCACGGCGAAGATCTGGTTCGGGCGGAAGGCGGGATCGGCCGTCCCGGGTTGATGATTCGGATCGACCACATCGTAGAGATACCCGCCGGCCTCGTTCCAGAAGCGGGCGCGGAAGGCCTGGGAGCCGCGTGCGAAGAGCCGCTTCCACGGCTCCGAGAATTGGCTCCCGATCCAGAGGGCGTTGAGCCAGAGGGCCTCGACCTCGACCGGCTTGCCGATCCGCGGCGTGACGACCCAGTCGCCCACCTTGGCATCCATCCAGGTGAGTTGCACGCCAGGCTCTCCAGCGGCCAGGAGACCGTCATCGTCGAGACGGATGCCGTAACGCGTCCCTTGGCTGTAGCCGGTCAGAATCGCTTGGGTGGCCTCCTGGAGGGTCTTCCGATCGCGGGCTGAGACCTTGCGCTCCTCTGCCTCCATCGTTCGGAGGAAATCGTGAACCGCAACGACGTACCAGAGTGAGGCATCGACCGAGTTGAACTCCGGGGCGTCTCCTCGATCGGGGAACCGATTGGGGAGCATCCCTTCGGAGACCGCCCCCGCCCATTCGAGAAGGATCTGCTGGGCCTCCGCGAGTCTTCCGGTCGCGAGACAGAGGCCGCGCAGCGCGATGAAGGTGTCGCGGCCCCAATCGGTGAACCACGGATACCCCGCCACGATCGTCTTCCCCGT
>DASRUH010000158.1:0-2644 GCA_035655535.1 Methylomirabilis sp. (SeqCode) | reverse complement strand
AACCCCACCCGCCGATCCGCGTCGTGGACGGCCCTGAGATCCCTGACGGGTGGATGGCCCTGGACATCGGTCCCAAGACACGGGAGGCCTTTGCCCTGGTGATCCGGAAGGCGCGGACCATTCTGTGGAACGGTCCCATGGGGGCCTTCGAAACCCCCCCCTTCCACGAGGGGACCTGGGCGATCGCTGCCGCCGTCGCGGCAAGTGGCGGCGTTTCGATTATCGGCGGCGGGGATACCGCGGCAGCGGTGGCGCAGGCCGGAGTGGCAGATAAGATCACGCACGTCTCGACGGGCGGGGGGGCCTCATTGGAGTTTCTCGAGGGGAAAGAGCTGCCCGGGATTGCCGCCCTCACCGACCGCCGATGACCGATGTCCGATGACCGATGTCCGCTGGAACAGTGGCTAGTGGCTGCTGACCAGTGGGACGTTCGGCCGAGCGGTTCGGCCGAGCTCACCATCGAGGCCTCAGTCGAGGCCCCGGTGGTTTCCACCAACCACCAATCACTAACCACCAAACACCGAACCTCCCTGTAGTCGGTCGTCGGTTCACGAGTGATGCGGACACCGTTGATTGCGGGAAACTGGAAGATGTACCAGACCACGGCCCAGGCCGTGGCCCTCGTCGAACGCCTGCGGGCACTCCTTGCGGATCCAGTCGAGTCCGAGGTCGTGGTGTGCCCCCCCTTTACCGCCTTGGCCGTCGTGGCAGAGGCGCTCAAGGGCTCGTGGATCGGACTCGGGGCGCAGAACATGCACTGGGAGGACGAGGGGGCCTATACGGGCGAGATCGCGCCGGTGATGCTTGCGGACTTCGGGTGCCGATATGTGATCCTGGGCCACTCCGAGCGGCGGCAGTACTTCGGCGAGTCCGATCACCAGATCAATCTGAAGGTCCGCGCAGCCCTGGAACATCGCCTCACCCCCATCCTGTGCGTCGGCGAGACGCTGGTGGAGCGGGAGGACGGACGCACGCTTCAGGTGGTGGACAGCCAGCTCCGCGGCGGGTTGGACGACGTCCCGCCCCAGGCCGGGACGGGCATCGCGGTGGCCTACGAGCCGGTGTGGGCCATCGGAACCGGCCGCACGGCGACGCCGGAGCAGGCGGAGACGGTTCACGCCTTTATCCGCACGCACCTGGCCGAGCGCTGGGGGGAGGACGCGGCGACGGCAGTCCGAATTCTCTACGGGGGGAGCGTAAAACCTGATAATATCGATGCGCTGATGGCCGAGCCCGAGATTGACGGAGCGCTGGTCGGGGGGGCGAGCTTGAAAGCGGATGCCTTTGCCCGGATTGTCCGGTTTCAGAGAGGCTGACGTCCAACGTTCAACGTCCGACGTCCAACGTCAAACACCGCAGTCGAGACATAAATCGCGTCTGGGCTCTTGACTTTGGACTGTGGACCTTGGACATTACACCCTCAAGAGGGGGAGTGCGATGTACGTCGTCCTGATTATTCTCCACTTCCTGCTCGCCCTGGCCCTGGTTGGAGTCATCCTGATCCAGACCGGCAAGGGGGCCGACATCGGCGCCGCCTTTGGAGGGGGCTCCTCCCAGACGGTCTTCGGGGGCCGGGGCCCGACGACGTTTCTGCACCGGTTGACCAGCGCCATCGCTGCCCTCTTCATGGCGACGTCGATCGTCCTCACCATGCACGCTGCAAGGCAGGGGCCGGCCTCGGTCATCCCGGACGAGCCGGCGAAACCCGCGCCGGCGTCGCCCGCATCGCCGCAGTGAGGAGCGTGCGCGGGTGAAGGGCGTGTCGAAGCCTCATCCCCGTGGGGCGCGTGATCCGCGAGGGATCCGCCCCGACAGTCTCCGATTAGTTCCGCGATCGGCGGCGTCTGCTCCGGGGTCCTCATGCGGGTGAAGCGACTCCTGATCCTGGGGCCGACGCTCGTCAGCCTTTTTCTGCTCCAGTCGTATTTTTGGGTCCCCACCTTCGAGGATCAGGCACGGGGGGATCCGGGTCGGTTGACTCGGTACATCGAGCCCTCCATCGGCGATGCCTCCATCCTGAATCCGACGCTCGCCGCCGATTCCTCCAGCGCCGCCATCAACAGTCTCGTCTTCGAGGGGTTGATCGATCGCGACATCGATCTGACCTTCCGCGGGCGGCTGGCCGAGGCGTGGGAAATCTTCGAGGAAGCCCATCTGCTCGTCGATGAGACGCAGAGCCTGCCGGACGGGAGCGCGGTCACCGGTGACGGACTTCTCCGGTACCTGGAGGCGGCCCGGGCCGCGGGCGATCCGGCGCTGCGGCTGGTCCGCAGGATAGAGCTCCTCCCCGGGGAGACACGACGGGAACAGATCGAGGTGGCCGCGCCGGGCGCGGCCTCGGGGAAACCGGGCAAACGCCAGGTCGGGGTAACGGTCCGCCTGCCTGCCCGGCTCAAGTTCACCCTCCGCGAGGTGGATCAGGACTTCTTCGCCACCCTCGACCGCCTGCTCGGCGGTTACACCGCTCGTATCGATCCCACGCGGTTCGTCACGGCGGCCGAGCCGGTCGTCACGCGGGAGCGGGCCGCCGCACTCGCCCCCCCCACCGAGCACAACCCGGTCGTCCTGTTCCGGCTGCGGAAAGGCATTCGCTTTCACGACGGGCACGAGTTTGACGCCGGCGACGTCCGGTTCACCTACGAGG
>DASRUH010000157.1:0-2735 GCA_035655535.1 Methylomirabilis sp. (SeqCode) | reverse complement strand
GTCCTTCCTGGGGAAGCGCCTGCAGGCCCCAAGCGACATGGCCGGGAGCGGCGGGGCCCCTCGGCCGGCGACGGCCTGGGAAGCCGAGGCGCGAGCCATGCCGGGCGTCCTTGCAGGGATCGTGAACACGGAGGGACCCAGGCCGTAAGCCGCCGATCAGGGTCGCCGCGAGAGGCGCGGAGCGAGGGGCCAAAGATGCTGCCGCAACACAAGAATCAACCAGGGAATTTTTCCGCCACACATCAACCAGCTCCGTCGATCATCGGGTCGACGTGATCGCAGTGCGGAGGCGGTCACGATCCTTCTTTTCCCTTCTTCTCTCCCTCCCAGCCGAGCCGCGAGGCGATGGACGTGTGGGCGACATCAATCTTGACGTTCTCCGCGATCTTGAGCTTTACCTTGGTCTCGTCGATGTCGACGACGGTTCCGTATATTCCCCCGATGGTCACGACCTGATCGCCGGTCTTCAGCGCCCTCAGCATGTCCCGCTGTTCCCGCTGCTTCTTCTGCTGGGGGCGGATCAACAGGAAGTAGAAGATGACGAAGATGAGGAGCAGGAAGGGGAGCGGGGCCAACGCGCTTCCCACCCCGCCCGCTCCCGGTGCCTCTCCTGCCGCAAAGGCGAACGCCGTCATGGGTCCCGTCTCCTCTCCCGGTCTCCGGGTTATGCGGACGAGTCCTCACCCGCCAGCCGTCCCTGGACCTCCGCTTGAAAAGCGGCGTACCGTCCCTCTTCAATGGCCCGCCGGGCGGCCTGCATCAGGTGGCCGTAGTAATGGAGGTTGTGCAGCGTATTGAGTCGGAGGCCGAGGATCTCCCCCGACACGAAGAGGTGGCGAAGATAGGCCCGGGAGTACTCCCGGCACGTGTCGCACGTACACGCCGGATCCAGCGGCGCCGGGTCGTGGGCATACCTCGCGCCCTTGATATTGAGGCGGCCCCGGCTTGTGAAGAGCGTCCCCGTCCGCCCGTGGCGGGTCGGCATGACACAATCAAAAAAGTCGACGCCGAGCGGGATCGCGCGGAGCAGATCCTCGGGCGTTCCCACCCCCATCAGATACCGTGGCCGATCGGCGGGCAGCAGGGGGAGCGTCGTCCGCAGGACCGCTTCCATCTCGCCCTTGCTCTCGCCCACACTGAGACCCCCCACCGCGTATCCGCTGAACTCGAGCCGGCTGAGCGCCCGGGCGCCACGCGCTCTCAAATCCGGAAAGACGCCGCCCTGCACAATGCCGAACAGGAGCTGATCCGCCCCCTTGTGGACATCGCGCGACCGCTCCGCCCATCGGACAGTCCGCTCCAGTGCGTCGCGGGCCTCCTCGAACGCGATGGGATAGGGAGGACACTCGTCCAGCGGCATGATGATGTCCGCTCCCAGCGCCTGCTGGATGGCGATGGCTTTCTCCGGGGAGAGGACGTGCCGCGACCCATCCACGTGGGACCGGAAGAGGACCGCATCCTCCGTGACCGTCCGCAGCGGCGCCATGCTGAAGACCTGAAAGCCGCCGCTGTCGGTGAGGATCGGCCCATGCCATCCGGTGAAGGCGTGTAGCCCCCCCAAGGCGCGGATCGCGTCGTGCCCCGGGCGGAGATATAGGTGGTAGGTGTTGCACAGGATCATCTCGATCCCCGCCCCTCGCACCTCGTGGGGGGAGAGCCCCTTCACCGCCCCTGCAGAAGCGCAGGGCATGAAGGTCGGCGTCTCCACGGTCCCGCGCGAGGTGCGGAGCCGGCCGCGCCGGGCCCCGGATGGATCGACCGCGAGGAGGGCGAAGGCCATTACATCTCCACATCGTCGAAGGCGACCGCAACCCGGTACGTCTTGAAGGTAATCGTTCCCGCCACGGCGGATGCGGTATAGCTCAGGTTGTCCGGGGCGTGCTCCACCAGGACGATGCCGCGCACCTTCTGCTTGCCCTTCCCCAGGTGCTTCCGCACCCAGCCCATCCGCTGCAGCGTCTCGGCAATGAGCTCCTCCCCGACGCCACGGTCCGCGACCCGGACGACCACCAGGATGCCGCTTCCATCGCGCGCCAGGAGATCGATGTCGCCCACCGGCGTGGCATAGCCGACCCCGACGGGCTTTCCCTTGTCATCGGCGAGGACGCGGAGCCCCGCTTCCAAGAGGTCCGGCTGCCGCGCCAACAACCTGCGTAGGCCGGCCGCATCCAGCGCGAACACGGGTGACGGGGCCTCGGAGACCTTCGGAGCCGCTTCGGGGACTTGCGGAGGCGCCTCGGAGATCTTCGGAGGGGCCTCGGGAACCTTCCCGGCCGCCCGCCCTCGATCGCCCTTCTCCTCACGCTCGGCGTCGGCTTCCCTCCCCGTGCTCTCCTTCCCTCCGCCCTCGGCCCCCTCCGCGACGGAGCCACCGCGCCCACGGCTGGCCTCCCGGTCCTTCTCCCGGCCAGCTCCCTTCATCACATGACCGCAGGCCGGACAGGTCCGTTCCCCTTCGTCGAGACGCGTCCCACACAGCTTACAGTCCATTGTCCCCTCACACGATCAGCATCGCATCGCCGTAACTGTAAAACCGATAGTGCTCACGGACCGCCTCCGCATAGGCTGTCCGAATGAGATCGCGGCCAGCGAAGGCACAGACCAGGATCAGGAGCGTGGACCGCGGCAAGTGGAAGTTGGTGAGGAGCGCGTCGACCACGCGAAAGGGATGACCCGGGCGGATGAAGAGGGAGGCCGTCCCCGCTCCCGCCCGGACCTCTCCTCCATCCAGCGCC
>DASRUH010000156.1:0-12073 GCA_035655535.1 Methylomirabilis sp. (SeqCode) | reverse complement strand
GACAACCTGGAGCACTCTGGCCGTGAGGGGAATCGCCTCACCGACGAGACTGTCCGGATAGCCGCTCCCATTCCACCGCTCGTGGTGATGACGAATAATGGGGAGGACGAGCTGCATCGACCGCAGGGGTTGGCAGATCCGCTCGCCGATCACCGGATGCAGGCGCATGACCTTCCATTCGTCAGGCGTGAGCGGGCCCGGCTTCAGGAGGATGGCCTCCGGCACCGCGATCTTCCCGAGGTCATGGAGATACCCCGCGCGCCGCAGCGCCCTGAGATCATCGGATCCGAGGCCGAGTCGCTGTCCGAGCCGCACGGCATAATCGGCGAGGCGCTCGCAGTGCCCGTGGGTGCACGGGTCCTTGGCCTCCACGGCCAGGGCCAGAGTGAAGAGGACGGTCTCCGCGTTTTCCAGCTCGTCGGTAAACTGTTTGAGCCGCAAGAGGGAGCGGACCCGCGCATCCAGCTCCACCTGGTGGACCGGCTTCGTCAGGAAGTCGTCCGCCCCGGCGTCGATACCCCGGATCCGGCTCTCGAGCTCGCCGGACGTGGTGACGATGATGACGGGGATGAGGCGGGTCTGCTCGTTCTGTTTCAGTTCCCTGCAGACCTGAAAGCCGTCCGGTGCCGGCATGTGGGTATCGAGGAGAATCAGATCGGGCGGCTCCTGGGCCACCCGCGCCAGGGCTTCCCGACCATCCCTGGCCCGAACGACCTGGTAGTCGTGGACGGAGAGAAATGCCTCCAAGAGGTCCAGGTTTTCCTCTTGGTCGTCCACGATCAGGATGCGCGGTTGGTGTTCCTCGGACCGACCGGTCACCGGCACACCCTCCCGCTCACGGGGAAGGACCGTTCCGTGTCCCCGCGCTTCCTCCGTCCCGAGACTTGCGAAGGGCGCGCAGTCACTGATACACTACACCTCTGCGGCGACGCAGCGGAGGTGGATTGGGTCTGGTGGCTCTCCCGGTCTTCAAAACCGGTGGGCCTGCCAAAAGCGGGCCGGTGGGTTCGATTCCCACACGCCTCCGCCAGCCTTTTGCGCCAGACTGGTCGTCCCGCGGGTTCTCAGCCGCTGTTCGGGGCCTTCATCATCGTCCGGATGTACCGGCTGATCACCAGGCGTGTTTCTTCGGAGGGGTCGAGAAACTCGACGCCGGTGTGATAGATCAACTCCCGCTCCTCGCCCGGCAGGGTCTCGGACCGATTTACGACCGATCGGGCGACGCGGCACCGGAGCCGCACGTGCGCCCCCCCCAGATCGAGGTCCAACGACGACAGCGTCCCCGGGCGCACGACGCCGCTGTGCTCAATCAGCGACCCGCCCATGCTGATGTCCAGGACCACCGCGTCATAGATAGCCGTGACCCGCCCCTTGGCCTTTCCGCCGATGAGGAAACGGGCATAATGCCGCCGGGACGCCACTTGCTGGTCACGCAGCGGCGCCTCATCCGCGACCACCTGGACATCATGGTCCTGTGGAGCCTCCAGGGTGAACTTGGCCCCGACCGAGACCGCCGCCCCCGCAACACGCTCAGGCGCCACCTCTCCGGGCATCCCGGGGGCAGCCGAGGCCTCGCCCGCGGCCGCCTCGAAGGCGAGGGGGGTCTCGACCGGGTCGGACGCCTCCGGGACGGACTGCGGCTCAGCCGCGTCGGGGGGGCCTGCGGTCAGCTGCGCCTGGGCCCGTTCCGCACCAGGCTGGAGTCCTATTTCCCTCACTCGGCGTCTTCGTCTTCTTCCCACCCGAGCTCCTCAGGCGTCTCGCCGGGTCGTCCGAGACTCACGCCTACGCCATCCGGGGGCCACGCGTCGGACGCGTAAGCGGCACTCGCGCTCAGACGAGCCTTGCAGGTTGGCTAACGGATGCATAGCAGGAACCATGCCAAAACTCTCGATACGTGCCATCGGGTTGCTAGTGCCGTTCCAACCTTCCTCGCCTCTTAGAGACGTGCACGATCCCGAGAGCACGCTTGCTGAGACCTCTGCCCGTGTTTTGGGCAATACGTTGGAACGGTACTAGGCCTCGGCTCCGCCATAGGAGCGGATCAGGGCCGCGAGGGATTCCTCGGCCTCTCGGGACAGATCGACGAACTCGAGCCCCGTCTGATAGAACAACCACCCCTCCGGCTCTTTCCGGCTCACCCGGCTGTGCACCACACGGGAGTGGATGGTTAAGCGCTCTTCGGCGATCCCGACCTGGAGAAAACATGGGCTGCCGAGGGCGAGCATTCCCTGGTGCTCGACCAGCGCGCCTTCGAGGCTGAGGTCCAACAGCTCGGCCTCCTGGAGCGTTGTGACGGCGGCGGTGACTCCGGAGACGCGGAAGCGCGGAGGATTCCGGCTCTGCACGTCGGTGCGGTTCACCCGTCTCCGTTCGCGGGTAGTCATCGGCCCGTTCCTCTGAGGAGTGCTGCACTCAAGCTATTTACGATGGCGGCGAGCGCCCGCCCGGGGAAAGCAGGTATGCAATTCTGCTGCCACCCGCCCCGCCCCTTTCCCGATCACGATTTACACGCTGAGGGGAGACCGGACGTGAGCCATCGAAGGGAAGCCCCCTGAGTCCGGGACCCGGCCGCAGATGCTTCCGAATCTTGAACTCACGGGAGCCGGAAGGGCGTTATATAGGGCGTTATATGGGGGGGGACGGATTCTTGAGGACCCCGGGGGGTGATGGGGAATTCCATTGGCGATCGGCGCCGGGCTCCTTCGCCGGCCTAGGCCGCCGGTCAGCGCCCCTTGCCGCGATCCTGCTCGTCGATCTCCACCGCGATGTTGAGCAGCAGCGTTTCCAGGTCCTTGTTGATAGTCTGCGGTCCCTTCGCCGCCCCTTCGGCCTCGATGGGGATGAAAGAGAAGCTGCCCCCCCGCTCCTTGTGCGCCGTCATCACGAGCGCCGCAAAGGCCTGCTCCCCTTTCTTGCCCCCGAACTCGGCGTGCATCACCCGCCCGCCGTCGAAGACAACTACCCCCTGACCGCCTTTGAGAGAGAAGACGAGCCGTCCCGACTTCCGGCCGATAGCGACCGCCTGGGTCACCTCCGTCAGGTCCATGACTGCCAATGAACCCTGGAGCGTCGCGGTCGGGCCTTCCTTCGAAGCCTTCGGGGCCGCCGCTGCGGGGGTCGGTTGGGGCGGAGGGGCCGGGAGGCCGCGCAGCCGGATGTGCGTGTCGATGCGCGTCACGACGGTGGACGGGGGCAAATTATCAGGGAGGATCATGTCCGCTTGGGTCTGGCTGGCGGCGTGGGCCATCTGCTGCGACCGCCGATCGACGAACAGGACAAACATCACGCCCTTCGTCGCCGGATCGGCTCGGACCTCCGAACAGAGCTCGGAGCCGTACATGTCCTCGAACATGGGCTGGCTGATGATGAGATCCGGCCGGTGCCGCTTGATCATCGTCTTGGCGGATGAGCCGCTGTTGGCCACCTCGACCGCGTAGCCGGCCCCTTCGAAGGCCTTTTGCAGCCGCAAACTGTTGTCCGAATCGGCGTCAACGACGAGGATAGTCGGCATGCAAATACTCCCCCATCCGCGGTCAGGAGCGCAAGGCTCGTGGAGCCGAACGATCAACCGCCGGTGCCGGACGATGTTCCGGACGCGACACGCAACAGGGTCCCCGGGGGGCTCGACATCCGGTGGGCTTCGGCATCACGATATACTACCGTAACATACCCGGGCGGTCCTTGGCTACCCTCTCGTACGACCGACCATCCGGCCGCGGAGGGAGACCCTCAGATAATCGCCGACCGTCACGATGAGGGAAATGGCCACGAGGAGGGTGAGCAGCCGGTGCTCGCGGAAGAGACTGATCGCGACGGGGAGGGGACTCAGGAACCCTGGGCGGGATGCTGGCTCAGCGATTCGAGGAGGAAGCTGGCAAAGGTCTCGCAGAGGGGGGATCGAGAGCGGTTCTTGTGGTACACCAGATAGAAATCGCGCCTGAGCTTCATGTCTGCGAGAGGGACCGTGCGCAGCGCACCCCGCTCCAGGTCATCCTGGATGGCCCGCAGCGAAACGACCGAGATCCCCGCGCCGCTCCTCAGGGCCTGGCGGATGGCCTCGGTGCTCCCGAGCTCCGCCACCACCTTGAGCGCCCTGGGGTCCAGGCGCGCGGCGCGGAGCGCCTCCTCGAAGACCTTTCGCGAGCCCGACCCGACCTCGCGCAGGATCATCGGCTGTTCCAACAGCTCGGCCGGAGTCACCACAGACCTGTCCGCCCACCGGTGGTCGGCCGGCAGGGCCAGGACCAGCTCATCCTCGAGGAGCTTCACGTACACGAGCTGCCCGTCGTCGAACCGGGCCCCCACGGCTCCGAGCTCACAGGTGCCTTCCAAGACCCCTCTCACGATCGCCCGCGAGTCCGCGATCTTGAGCGTGACGAAGATCTCCGGATACCGGGCCTTGAAGCGGGCCAGCAGACCGGGCAGCACGTACTCGCCCGGGATGTTGCTCCCGCCGATGATCAGATGTCCCTTCAGCGAGCCCTTATGCTCGTCCAGGGCCTGGATGGCCTGGCTCCGGAGCGCCAGCACCTGCTTGGCGTACCCGTACAAGAGCTCCCCCGCCTTCGTCGGCACCACCTCCCGGCCCAACCGGTCCAGGAGCCTGAGCCCCACAAATTCCTCGAGACCCTTGATGTGCCCGCTCACCGTCGGTTGGGTCAGATATACGGCCGCGGCCGCCTTGGAGAAGCTCTTCAGCTCGACGATATTGCAGAAGATCTCTAGCGCGCGGATGTCCATGGTCTGCCCTCCGCGCCGATGCCGCCCCGCGTCGCCAGCAGATCGCGGTAGAATGCTTCGTAGGCGTCGATCTCGCGCTCCCGTACGAACTCTCGCTCGATCTTGGCCCTCGCCTGCCCGCCGAGGCGTCGCCGGAGCGCAGGATCCACGATCAGCCGCTCCGCCTGCCGTTCGAAGTCCACGTCGGATCCGGAGGCGAAGAGCAGCCCATCCACCTCGTCGGCGACGATTGATCGGTTCCCCTCGATGTCCGACGCGAGGACCGCCACGCCACGGCTCATGCCCTCCAGCAGCGCATTGGACATTCCTCCCTCCGACAGCGAGGAGTTGACCACCACATCCACGCCCCGCAGCATGCTGCAGATCTCCGCGTGGGGCACCGCGCCCAGGTACCGCGCCCACTCCTTTCCCGCGAGGAGCTCGAAGAGCCGCCTTCCCTCGTCGTCCTCCAACACGGGACCGGCGTACAGCACGCGCAGCTCCGGGTGCCGGTCGTGAAGCCGTGCGAGGACAGGAACGCAGAACGGCAGATTCTTGACGCGCCGAATCCCCGCCGCGAAGAAGAAGATGCAGTTGCGGGGACCTAGCCCCCACCTGGCCCGATAATCGACCGCCTGCTCGTCGCAGGCGACCGTCTGCCGGATCACCCGAATCTTCCCGTCGAGCGCCGGGATCTCCGTCAGGAGCTTTTCCCGGATGCTCTCGTGGAAGGCGACGACGCCGTGGGCGGACGTCAGCGCGGTGACCACCGTGCGGCGCCGCGCGGGGTCGAACAGATCGTGGTTGACATCGGTCCCGGTGACGGTGACCACGGCCGGGATGGCCACCTCCCGCGCCTCCCGCACGACCAGGTCGCCGGTCGCGAAGGCGTGAAATCCGTGGAGGAGATCGGGGCCGAAGCCGCGGACGGCCGCCGGCAGCGCCGTGCAATCCGGATACGTCTCGAGCGCATAGACCGCGATCGCGTGTCCGCGCGCGCGAAGCCCTGCGGCGATCCGCTCCACCGTGATGGCATTGCCGCGAACCGAAGGGTACGCGGACGGGCTGACGAGGGCAACCCGCATGTCGCATTCCTCAAGGCCGGGCCGCTGCAGTGGCATCTACCCGCGGCCGAGCCGCTCCCGCAGCAGATCGTTGATCAGCTGCGGATTTGCCTTCCCCTTGGTTGCGCGCATCATCGCCCCGACCAACGCGGTGAGGGCCTTCTCCTTTCCCGCCTTGTAGTCGGCGACGGCGCCGGGATTCTCCGCCAGCACCTGTTCCGCGATCCGGCCGAGCTCCTCCCGGTCGCTGATCTGAACCAGCCCCCGCTCCTGCACGATGGCCTCGGCACCCTTCCCCGTCTGATACATCTCCTCGAAGACCGCCTTGGCGATCTTCCCGCTGATGACCCCATCCTGGATCAGCTGGAGCAGGCCGGCCAACTCGGCGGGACTGACGGGACTGTCGGTGATCTCTCTTCCATCCCGATTGAGGTGTCCCAAGAGCTCGGACATGATCCAGTTGCTGACCTGCTTCACCTCCCGGTGCCGCTGGGCACACTCCTCGAAATACGCGGCCAGCGCCTTGCTGGCGGTGAGGACGCCTGCGTCATACTCGGGGAGGCCGTACGCCTGCGCGAATCGCCGCCGCCGCTCCGCGGGCAGTTCCGGCAGGCTGGCCGCGATCTCCTCCACCCACGCCGGAGCCACCTCGATCGGCACCAGGTCCGGCTCGGGGAAG
Organism: Methylomirabilis sp. (SeqCode); assembly: GCA_035655535.1. Lineage (GTDB taxonomy): Bacteria > Methylomirabilota > Methylomirabilia > Methylomirabilales > CSP1-5 > CSP1-5. Next base: position 5,608 of record DASRUH010000156.1, on the reverse strand, counting down.
TACCGGTAGTCGTGGGCTTCCTCCTTCCCCCGCATGGGAAGCGTCACAGCCTGATCCGCATCCCAAAGGCGGGTCTCTTGAGGGACCGGCTGACCGGATCGCAGGAGCCCGACCTGTCGCTGGATCTCATAGTCCAATGCGCGCTGCACATTCCTGAAGGAGTTCATGTTCTTGACCTCGGACTTGACGCCCAATTCCGCGCTCCCCGGCGGCCGGACCGAGACGTTGGCATCGCACCGAAGATTCCCCTCCTCCATGTTCCCCTGCGAGACCCCCAGATACTGCAAGACCGTCCGGAGCTCCTTCAGGAACTCCGCCGCCTCTTCCGGCGACCGGAGGTCCGGCTCGGTCACCATCTCGACCAAGGGGACGCCGCACCGATTGAAATCCACCAGGCTGTACTGCGCCTGGTCCATGGTCCCGGCGTGGACGAGCTTGCCTGCATCCTCCTCAAGATGAATCCGCCGGATCCGCACCCGCCGGACCGTCCCGCGATTCCCGAGCTCCACAGAGCCGCCGGTGCTCAGGGGGAGTTCGTACTGGGAAATCTGGTAGTTCTTGGGCAGATCGGGGTAGAAATAGTTCTTGCGGGCGAAGCGGGAGTGCGGTGCGATCGTGCCGTGCACCGCAAGCGCCGCCCGGATGGCGTACTCGACCGCCTTCTTGTTGAGAACCGGTAACACCCCCGGCATCCCCAGACAGACGGGGCAGGTCTGCGAATTCGGGGCTTCGCCAAAGCGGGTGCTGCAGCCGCAAAAGATCTTCGAGGCGGTGAGGAGCTGGACGTGCACCTCAAGCCCGATCACCGCCTCGTATTTTAGTTCGGGATTCATCGCTCACCCGTGATTGGTGGCTAGTGGCCAGCGCTTCGTGATTAGTGATTGGTGATTGGTGGCTAGTGGTTGGAAATAGGATGAGAAGTGTCACGAGTCACCAGTTCACTCATCACTGATCACCATCCACCAGTCACTCATCACCAATCACTATTCACTACCCCGCGGTCTTGATGGCTTCGAGGCGCATGACGTACCCATCGGAGAGCCCGTGCTCTTCAGCTCCACTCACCAAGAGCTGCATGTATCTGCGGGAGGGTGCCTTGTAGGTCCCCGGTCTCGCCATGAAGTAGGCAAAGGCCTCCACCTTTCCCCCTTTCCGGGTTTCCACTTCGACGTTCCTCCGCACATACACCTTGGGATATCCTTCGTATTCGTCGAGCGCCGTGCGATCCTCCTCGGTAATCTCCCAGAGGACCCCTTCAACCGTTGCTCCCTTGGCCGGAGCGAGATCCGCGACCCCGCCCCCCCACACCGTGGAAGTCCCGGTGAACGTCAGCTCGTAGTCCCGCAGCGTGGTCGCCGCCACGAACTTCGCGGAACGGCACCGCCGCTTCATGTGATGCCGCTCCATGTTCGACCCATATGCGAAGTACACCATTAGCTTCCCTGGTTCACGGTTCAGAGTTCACAGTTCACGGCAAGAACCTGTCGAATCGGTGCCTCCGCCCGTTCCGTTCCTTCTGTGAACCGTGAACCATGAACTGTGAACCGTTACAAGGGTGGTGTGCGCCGGTGCCACTCGGTCGCCTGCTCGTAGGCATAGGCCACCTGCAGCAGCGTCGCCTCGTCGAAAGGCTTCCCGAGCAGTTGCAGACCAATGGGAAGCCCGGCCCGGGTGAAACCGCAGGGGAGGGCGATCCCCGGGATCCCCGCCAGGTTGGCCGAAATGGTGAAGATGTCCGACAGGTACATGGTCAGGGGATCATCGGTTTTTTCCCCGAGACGAAAGGCGGGGGTGGGTGCGGTCGGGGTAAGGATCACCTCGCACCGCTGAAAGGCCTCCTCGAAGTCCTTCCGGATCAGGGTGCGCACCCTCAGGGCCTTGACGTAGTAGGCGTCGTAGTAGCCGGCGCTCAGCGCATACGTGCCCAACATGATCCGCCGCTTCACCTCCGCCCCGAACCCGGTCCGCCGCGTCTGTTTGTACATCGACAGGAGGTCCCCGGTCTCCCGGGCGCGCGCCCCGTACTTCACCCCGTCATACCGGGCCAGATTCGAGCTCGCCTCGGCCGTCGCCACCAGGTAATACGTCGCCACGGCATACTCCGTGTGGGGAAGGGAGATCCGCTCGGCCTTCGCCCCCAGGGACTCCAGGACCTCGATCGCTTTGCGGATGCCCGTCTGCACTTCGGGGTCCATCCCCTCGATGAAGTATTCATCCGGGATGCCGATTCTCACGCCGCCGATCTCGCGACCGAGCAGAGCGGAGTAGTCGGGCACCGGAAGTGTGACCGAGGTGGAGTCACAGGGATCGTGCCCGGCGATGACGTTCATGAGGATCGCCGCGTCCCGAACGTCCTTGGTCATCGGTCCGATCTGATCGAGAGATGATGCGAAGGCCACGAGCCCATACCGCGAGACGCGACCGTAGGTCGGCTTCAATCCCACGATCCCGCAGAAGGCGGCCGGCTGGCGGATCGAGCCTCCGGTGTCTGATCCTAACGACCCGGCACAGAGGTCTGCGGCCGTGGCCGCCGCCGAACCTCCGCTGGACCCGCCGGGGACCCGCTCCAGGTCCCAGGGATTGTGCGTGATCTTGTAGCCTGAGTTCTCCGTGGAGGACCCCATGGCGAATTCGTCCATGTTGGTTTTCCCGAGCGGAACCGCACCGGCCTGGTACAGGCACCTCATCACGGTGGCGTCATACGGCGGGACGAACCCCTCCAAGATCTTGGATGAGCACGTGGTCGGGATCCCTCGCGTGCAGATGACATCCTTGATGGCGAGCGGAATGCCAGCCAACGGACCGAGCTGGGCCCCGTCGCGGCGCAGGCGATCGATCCGATTCGCCTGACTGAGTGCCTCCCGGCCCGTCACCGCCATATAGGCCTGGATGCGCCCGTCCACCTGCGCGATACGCTTGAGAAACGCCGTCAGGACCTGGCGCGCCGTCACCTCGCGGCGTCGAAGCCGTTCCTGCAGTTCGTGAATGGTGAGTGCGGTGAGTTCCATGAACTCATTCTTCAAGGATGCGGGGAACGCGGAAGAAGGCCTCGGCCCGGTCCGGGGCATTCGCCAGGGCCTCCTCCTGGGACAGACAGGGGCGGACGGCGTCCTCCCGAAAGACGTTGGTCATCGGGATGGCGTGGGACGTCGGAGGAACATCACGGGTCTCCAGCTCATTAAGCTTATCGACGTAATTCAGGATGGCATCCAGCTGGGCCCGCATCCGTTCGATCTCCTCCTCGGAGAGGCCCAGCCGGGCGAGCCTCGCCACATGTTCCACTTCTCGCCGCGTGATCTTCATCGTTTTCCTCCACCGAAGCTCGATCAATCATAGCATCCCCCGATACCCGCGCAAAGATTTTCCGATCAGAGGGACTCCGGCTCAGGGAAGCAGCCTGCGTCGGCCGAAGAATTCCAGGGGTTGCTGATTCTGTTGCACCAGCACCTTCGGCCCCTCGCTCCGGGCCTGGAGCCGCTGGTGCTGCAGCGGGACCCCGGCCAACGGGTGGCGGAGGCCGGGCACCCAGCCGCCCGGAGGAGAATTTCGCCACCGCTAGCCGTTCTCCCTGGTGAATGATTTGATGGCGCGTGAAGTCTCCGAGGACGGCTGGGGTGGCCGACGACAGGACCCGTTGGCCGTGTGCCTTGTGCTGTCCGTAGAATGTTTCGCCGTCCACAGGATCTCCTGCCCTCGCCGGTGTGCGGGTGGCGGCGGCCAGTGCCCGCCCGCCCGCAGGAGAATTTCGCCACCGCTAGCCGGTCTCCCATCTTATGATTTATTGATGCGTGAGTTCTCCGAGGACGGACGGGCACGCCGCCGACAGGACCCGCGGAGTCGGTAAGCCGGACGGGGGTGGCCGACGACAGGACCCGCGGGCCGCGCCCGAGTCGAGGGCGAGGATTTTCCTTGACGGGTCGCGGTACAGGTCATCAGAATAGCCCGCAGTGGAGGGTGCAATGAAGCAGGTAGAGCCGCAGGTCTTTCTCCTGGCACGGCCTGCGATCAACGAGGAGGGACTCGCCGCGTATCTTCAGGCGGTGGGCTCATCCCGCTGGGAGACGGATGCGCCGTCGGCCGCGGAGAAGCTCGTCGAAGTGGCGGGGCGGTCCTGCTATCGCTCCTTCGAGCCGGGGCTCAATCCGAACGTCACCAGGATCCGGGAGGGGAGCAAGGTCTATCTGGAGAATATCCTGGCCGTCAAGCACGGGAGCGTCCTCGAACACGCGAGTTGGACCCTTGCCTTTTTCAATGTCAGTCGGGTTTTTACTCACGAACTGGTTCGGCATCGGGCCGGAACCGCCATCAGTCAGGAGAGCCTCCGCTTCGTCCGCCTGACGGAGATTCCGATGTGGGTCCCGCCCGAGTTCCGCGACAACCCCGAGGCGCTGGCGATCTTCGAGGAGGCCGTCGCCAAGACCGAGGAGGTGCAACGGCGACTGGCCGAGGTTCTCGAGGTCGAGGGGCGGCCCTTCCACGAAAAGAAGGTCCTCACCTCGGCCATGCGCCGGGTCGCGCCCGACGGTGTCGCGACGACCGTCATCTGGACCGCCAATGCCCGGACGCTGCGGTGGGTGATCGAGGCGCGGACCGAGCCCGGGGCCGAGGTGGAGATCCGTCTCGTCTTCGGCAAGGTGGCCGACATCATGAAGAAGGAAGCCCCTCATCTCTTCGGCGACTTCACGCCGACCCCCCTGCACGACGGCACCACCCAGTGGAAGCCCAAGCACAGCAAGGTCTAACATCAAGAACACTCCATCCCCAGGCTGTCCAGCCTGACTGTCCTCATCGATATTCTTGACAGAAACCCATATATGGTGTTAAGTACCGTATATGACGGCAGAGCCGATCCTGCGCCAAAAGGTGATCGATGAGGAGGGCAATATTTTGGAGATGACGATCTGGCGAGTGCCAAAAACTCGAAAGACCCCCGAAGGTGTCCGGTACCGGCTTGCCTATATCCCGACTGGAGAAGGGCAGCCAGCCGTGCTCTACGACAACCATCATCCGAAGGGGCACCATCGCCACTTCAAGGGAGGTGAGGCACCATACGAATTCGCAGGCGTAGACCGGCTGATCGAAGACTATAAGGGAGATATCGCTAGGTTGAAAGGGGTGAAGCCGTCGTGAGCAAAACATTGACGATTCGAATCAAGGCCTTTGATGAGGCGCTGGAGGGCTTCCGCAGAACCTACAAGGCCGTCCGGGCGGGGAAAAAAGTAGTCCGGGATGAGGGGGTCTATTTCACCAGCATCGAGGCTGCGCGAAACCTTCTCACCAAGAGTCGCTTGGCCCTGCTCCATGCGATCCGGCAGCATCATCCTCGGTCGATTTACCAACTCGCGAAGCTGGTCGGCCGAAATTTGAAAAATGTCCAGACCGATCTCCAGCTTCTAGAGCGATACGGTTTGGTCCGCTTTCAGGAGGCGAGAGGAGATGGCAACCGCCGGGTCAAGGCCGCCATAGTTCCCTTCGAACAGATTGCTGTGAAAATAGCCCTGTGAGACCTCCCGGAGCACGTTATGTCGTTTTCTTCAAGGCTGCGAATGATCCGCTTCAAGTCCTCGAGTGAGGACCTCGAGGGTTCTATCCTCGCAAATCATCCTCA
>DASRUH010000155.1:0-3418 GCA_035655535.1 Methylomirabilis sp. (SeqCode) | reverse complement strand
GTCAGCCATCGAAGAGAAGTGTCCAAGGGATCAAGGAATCAAGGGGACTGACGGCTGACAGTAGATGGCGGTGATGAGAACGCTGTACAACATCGGGCTCTTCCTTGCGTTACTCCCGCACCTGCCCCGCGTCCTCCGACGCGCCAGCCGCACGGAGCCGTTCGGTCTCGGCCTCGCGGAGCGGCTCGGGCGGTACCCGGAGACCGTCACCGGTCGGCTGCATGGGAAACATCCGCTCTGGCTGCATGCGGTGTCGGTCGGCGAGGCGGTGGTGGCGAGTATCCTGGTTTCCCGGCTTTTCTCCCGGCGGTCCGGACTGCCGCTGCTCGTCTCGACCGTGACCGCAACGGGGCGCACAGTGGCTGCAGAGCGGATCCCCCAAGCGGAAGCCCATGTCTACTTCCCCCTGGACTTCCCGAGGTTCGTCGACCGGGCGCTCACGGCCGTGGCCCCGCGGCTCGTCCTCCTCACCGAGGGCGAGATTTGGCCTAATTTCCTCGACGCCTGCCATCGCCGGGGCATTCCGGTCCTCCTCATCAACGGCCGCGTCTCGCAGCGATCGTTCCGCCGGTGCCAGCTCGTCAAGCCGATGTATCGACGGGTGCTCGCGCGGGTCGGCCTTTTCTGTATGCAGGGGGAGGCCGACGCCGGGCGGATCATTGCGTTGGGCGCCGCGCCCGACCGGGTCGTTGTGACCGGCAACATCAAGTATGACGACGAGACGACGACCGATCAGTTTCCCGCCCGTCTCGCAGCGCTTGCCCGGGTCCTCAACGGCCGACCGGTCTGGGTGGCAGGCAGCACCCACCGGGGGGAAGAGCACCCCATCCTCGTCGCGTTTCAGGAGGTGAAAAAGGCCGCCCCGGAGTCGGTGTTGGTCCTGGCACCCCGCCACCCGGAGCGGGTCCCCGAGGTGGAGGGGCTGCTGAAGGAGGCGCACCTTCCGTACGTCCGCCGCAGCGCACTCGGCGAGCCCCCGGGGGATCTCCCGTCGGTCATCCTGGTTGATACCATGGGAGAGCTGGGGCACCTCTACGCCCTGGCCTCGGTCACCTTCGTTGGGGGCAGCCTGGTCCCGGCGGGAGGTCACAACATCCTGGAGCCCGCCCGGTACCGGCGACCCATCCTCTTCGGGCCCTACATGGACAATTTTGCCGAGGTCGCAGAGGCCTTCCTCGGGGAGGGAAATCCCCATCAGGTACGTGATGCCTCTGAGCTGGCTGCGCGCGTCCTCGAGCTCCTCCGTAATCGCGGTGCGGCGGATCGGATGGGCGAGGCCGCCTATCGGGTCCTGACCCGGAACCGCGGGGCCGCGGATCGGACCGTCACCTTGATCGAGCGCTATCTGTGAACCCGACCCTCCATCGGCACTACCAGCGGTGGATCGCCGGTTCCGGACCCTGGGGAGGGCCGGTGCGCGCCCTCCTGCGCGCGACCTCCTGGCTCTACGGCCTGGCCGTCCTGGGACGCCTCGCGCTGTACCGGGTCGGCCTGCTGGGCCGGACGCGGCTGTCCGTCCCGGTCATCAGCGTCGGAAATCTCACCACCGGCGGCACCGGCAAGACCCCCCTCGTGATCCTCCTCGCGGAGGAGTTGAAGGGCCGCGGCGTCCGCGTCGCGGTGGTGACACGGGGCTACAGGGCAAAGTGGGCGGGCAGGATCCTGGTCGTGTCCGATGGCGACGCGGTTCAGGCGGGCTACCCCGAGGCCGGGGACGAGGCACTGCTGCTGGCACGGAAGCTGCCGGGGGTCCCCGTCCTGATGGCGAGGAATCGCGCCGCGGGAGGGCGCGAGGCGATTCGCCGGTTCGGGGCCCAGGCGATCCTGCTCGATGACGGCTTTCAGCACCTGAGGGTCGAGCGTGACTTGAATATCGTTCTGCTCGACCGGGCGAATCCATTGGGGTACGGGTATCTGCTTCCGCGGGGCCTCCTCCGGGAGCCGCTCGGGGCGCTGCGGCGTGCGGATCTCGTCGTGGTCACGGGGACCCGCGCCCCCGAGGACTCCTGGCGCCTCCCGCTCCGCCTTCGCGAGGTCCGGTCGTCGCCTCTCCTGCACGCGGTCTATACGCCCACGGTCTTGACTGAGGTGAAGACCGGAGAGGCTGTGACGGAGGCGGGTCTCCGCGATCAGGCGGTTGTCGCCTTCTCCGGGATCGCGAACCCGCTCGGCTTCGAGCGGACCCTTCGGTCCCTCGGAATCATCCCCAAGGACCATCTTCGGTACCCGGACCATTACCCCTACGATGCCTCGGACCTTGGCACGATCGCCCGCTGCATGGCGGAGGCCGGGGCAACGGTGGCCGTGACGACCGATAAGGATGCGGTGCGACTGCAGGGGCACGACCTTCCGTTTACCGTTGTGGCGGTCGGCATCAAGCTGAGCCTCGTTGGGGGCCGCACCGAACTCAAGCGGATCTTGGACGCGCTCTTTCCATAATAGAGGGTGGGGTGAAGCGGCGACACCCGTGGGTCGATCTGGTGAGTGCGGGGCTGGTCATCGGGGTGGGACTTGCCGTGGCATACCTGCCCCTGCGCATCGCGTATCCGATCGGCCAGGCCTTGGGCCGCCTGGCCTTTGTTCTCGACCGCCGCCACCGTCGAGTGGCCTGCGACAATCTCCGGCTGGCTTTTGGGCAGGGGGTGACGCCGGCGGAGATCACGGCGATGGCGCGGTCCCATTTCCGGTCGCTGGGGCGAACTTTTGTGGATTTCTGTCGCATGGTCCGGATGAGCCCGGAGCACTTACGGGAGGTCATCGAATTCGAAGGATTGGAGGTCCTGGACGGGCCGAGGGCCAGGGGGCAGGGCGTCCTGTATGTCACGGGGCACTTCGGGCCGTGGGAGTACCTTCCAGCCGTCTCGACCCATTTGGACAATGAGCCCCTGGCCGTCGTCGCCCGTCCCCTGGACAACCCCTATCTCGACCGGTTCGTGAATGCTCTGCGCCGCCGGTGGGGAAGCCGGGTCGTGGATAAGCGCGCGGCGCTGCCGGACGTCATGGATATCCTGCGGAGTGGCGGGAAGGTTGGGATCCTGATCGATCAGCATGTGTCGCGTCGGGAGGGGATCTTTGTCGATTTCTTCGGCCATCCGGCCTGCACGACCCCGGCCCCCGCGTTGATCGCGCTCAGAAGCGGAGCAGCCGTGATTCCCGTTGTGGTGCTCCGAGTGGCGAGGGGCAGATTGCGAATCCTTTTTGGCAAAGAGGTCAGTCCCCCCCGCACCGGCCAGGTCAAAGAGGATATCGCGGTCATGACGGCCGGCATGACGGCTGCGCTGGAGGAGCTGATCCGCCGCTGTCCAGAGCAGTGGCTGTGGGTTCATCGGCGGTGGAAGTATCTTAAGACGGGGATGAAGGGACCAAGGGATGAAGGGATGAAGGGTTAAAGGGTCGCAGGGATGAAGGGACGAAGGGG
>DASRUH010000154.1:0-3197 GCA_035655535.1 Methylomirabilis sp. (SeqCode) | reverse complement strand
GATCGTGGGACATGTACACGAGGGGGTCGTGCATCCATCCCATGTCCCACTTCAGGCCGAAGCCCAGACCCCCCACGTAGGTTGGCCGTGAGACCATGGGCCAGGCGGTAGACTCCTCGGCGATGGTCTGGACATCGGGATGCGCTGTGTAGACCTCCGCGTTGAACCGCCGGAGAAAGTTGATGGCGTCGATGTTTTCCTTCCCCCCGTATGCGTTGGGGATCCACTCCCCCTCCTGCCGGCCGTAGTCCAGGTAGAGCATGGAGGCCACGGCATCGACGCGCAGGCCGTCGGCGTGGTACCTGTCCAGCCAGAACAGCGCGCTCGAGATGAGGAAGCTCCGCACCTCGTTGCGCCCATAGTTGAAGATGTACGTGTTCCAGTGCGGGTGAATGCTCTGCCGCGGGTCCTCGTGTTCGTACAGGTGCGTGCCGTCGAAGTAGCCGAGTCCGTGCTCGTCTGTCGGGAAGTGGGAGGGGACCCAGTCCAGGATCACGCCGATGCCGCGCTGGTGCAGGCAATCGATGAGGAACATCAGGTCCTGGGGGGTGCCGTAGTTGCCCGAGGGAGCAAAGTACCCGGTGGTCTGGTAGCCCCAGGAGCCGAAGAAAGGGTGATCCATTACGGGGAGGAACTCCACATGGGTGAACCCCATCCGCTCGACGTATTCCGCCAGGGCGGGGCCCAGCTCGCGGTAGCTCAGGGAGCGGTTCCCCTCCCCGGGCACCCGCCGCCACGAGCCCAGGTGCACCTCGTAGATGGTCATGGGGGCGGTGAGGGCGTTGCGGCTGCGGCGCGCCGCCATCCATTCCTGGTCCTCCCACACGTAGTCCAGATCCCAGACGATGGACGCCGTCTTCGGAGGGATCTCGTTGAATGTCGCGAACGGATCCGTCTTGTCCACCCGGTACCCGTGAAACCGGGACCGGACATGATACTTGTAGAGGGTCCCGGACCCCACACCGGGGATGAAGCCCTCCCAGATCCCCGACTCCCCTCGGGCGCGCAAGGGATGGCTCTCCTTGCTCCACTCATTGAAGGTCCCGGTCACGGAGACCTGCTCGGCATCCGGCGCCCAGACCGCGAAGTAGGTTCCGGCCGTCCCCTCCACCCGCATGGGGTGCGCGCCAAGCTTCTCGTACAAACGGAAGTGGTTCCCCTCGTTGAAGAGGTAGAGATCATCCTCGGTGAGGCGCGTCACGTCAGGGCGGACCGCCATGGCCGGCTCCCGCGGCGGCGGCCTCCCTTGCTGTCTGTCGCGTCCCTTCGGTCCCATCATCCCCCCACACCCCCATCCACCAATCACCATTCACTATTCACCCGTCACCATCCCCGGTCAGGCCACCTCGCGGACAGAGTTGAAGCCGCCGTGGGGATTCGTCACCTGATTGGGGTTGTACGGGTCCACGCGCCACACGCCGTCCACGACGAAAAGATACTCGTACCGGCCAGCTTTCAGCGGAATAGCCACCCGCCACACGCCGCTCTTTTCACGACGAAGGGGATGGGCCTGCGGATCCCATTTGTTGAAATTGGCGGCCACGCTCACGGTGAATGCCCCCGTCGCCGGCCACTCGAATACCACCCGCTTGACCTTTGGCTCTCCAGGCGTTCCCGCCGCTTTGGCCCTCGGGCTCTTTGTGGGTCCACCTTTTTTCGCTTTCATGATGCGTCTCCTCTTTCGCGATGCCGGACCATGATCGCGGTCTCTCGTCACCGCCCGACGCGCCTCCGCAACCGATCGACCTCCCCGAGCAGATCACGGACGGCTGCCATCTCGCGAAAGGTTTCCAGGTGATGTCTCGCCTTCCGTCGCCAGTTCGGGCGGGTGCCACCGGTGGTCGGCACGTTCTGCGGCTCTCGTTCGAGCCACAGATCCTCCAGGTTCACCAGGACCACTTGCGCGGGGCCCGCACTGACGAAGCGCAGGCACCCCTTGAGAAGCTCGCACAGATCCGGCGCGTCCGACGCAAGCCACCTGCGACGCGTAAGAAACCGCGCCAGGAGATGGTGGAGGGCGCGACGGGTCTTGCCTTCGACCCGGGCACCGGTCGGGGTCAGGAGTCCCAGCCGGAGCCGGTCGTCGATATCCAACCCTTCCCAGTAGGCAGCGAAGGGGGGCATGTCGTGCGTGCTCAGGCCCGCCACCGCATCGCGGGGGACGGCCCGGAGGACCCGCCGCGCGCTTCCTCCGAGCTCGTACTGCACCACGTACATCCGCAGGAGCGCGTGCCTGGCCATGGTCGCGTTCACGACAGCCGGAACGGTCCCCAGGTTCTCGCCCACGAGCCGCGTCCGGTGCCGGTGCGACTCCACCGTCAGGATGCCGTACAGCTCCTCGGCCGGGTAGCGGACGTACACCCCCTCGCGCGCCTGATGCCCCCTGGGGATCCAGAAGAGGCGATGGAGCCCCATCACATGATCGATCCGGAGCAGCCCGGCGTGCCGCATCTGGTGGCGGAGGGCGGCGATGACGTAGCGATAGCCCTGCGTCCTGATCTTCTCCGGATGGAGGGGCGGAAACGCCCAGTCCTGTCCTGCGGTGAAGACCGCGTCCGGCGGAGCGCCGCCCGAGACCTCAGGCGCAAAGACGTCGCGCTCGCGCCAGACATCGTAACTGTGCGGATGCACCCCGAGGGGCAGGTCGAGGAATAGCCGGAGACCCCTGCCCCGCATCGTTGTCGAGAGGCGCTCCATCTGCTCGTGGGCCACCCACTGCGCATAGCAATGATAGCGCCGGGCCCGCTCATCATAATCGTCCGCCGTGACGAGGCCATCAACCAGCGGCGCCGGCCACTGTGGCCAAGGGGTCTTGCGCCGCTCGCCCGCGGCGCGAAAGCAGGCGTAATCGTCCACCCGGGGATGGCCGTTCACGAAGCGCCGGAAGGCCGTCTGGCGCCCGGCCGGCGCGCCCGACAGCGACTCGGCGAGCACGCCGAGGATCCCCCGCTTGACGGCCATCTGGCGACGGTAATCGACCAGCGAGGCAGCGCGCAAGCCGGCCACCTCCCGCTGCACGTCGGCGGATGCCAGGAGGGCCTGCGCCCGGGGGCTGCTTCCGAGTTCCGGAATTCCCGTCACATCCACGTAGAACTCATTCCAGAAGAGACGGCTCACCGGGGCGTACGGACTCGGATCGACCGGATCGTCGAACCGAACGGGCAACAGGGGGAGCGTCCCGACGATGCTCCCCCCCA
>DASRUH010000153.1:0-2033 GCA_035655535.1 Methylomirabilis sp. (SeqCode) | reverse complement strand
CGCAGTCCGCTCGACAGCAGCCGGCACCGACCGAGTCCCCCAAGGGGACGTTTGAAATCGAAGCGGTGACGCCACTCCGACCGGGAGGTCCGCCGTTGCTCGACGTCGCGCGGTTCATGGCCGATCTCATGCGTGATCCTGCAATGAACCGGCGGTTCCAGCTGAAGAGCTGGGAGATTAAGCCGGCGTCCGGGGGCGCGGGAGAGGGCCCGCAGTTCCTGCAGATCGTCATCGCTCTGACGGAGCGCGTCGAATGAGGCAACGCGTGCTGGCCATGGCGTGGATTGCGCTGCCTATCCTGGTGGTCATCGCCCTCGTGTGGGAGCTCAAGTGGTGGCGCTCCCTGGTGGGCCGGATCGGGGAGGTCCGGGCCGAGCTCGTCCGCACGGAGCACGAGATCAAGGCGACCGAGGCGGAGATGGCGCGGGAGATGGGCGCCCTTGCCGACCTTCTGCGCGAGATGCAGCGCTGGAGCGTCGATCAGGGAAACCCCTCGGGCGTCCTCACGAGGCTGGGTGAACTCGCCCTGGGAGCGCGGCTCAAGATTACGGCCATCGGGCCCCTCGAACGGGAGACCGCCCCTCAGTTCAGAAAAGCATGGCACACCGTCGAGGTCCTCGCGCCCTATGGGGAGGTGAGCGACCTCGCCACACGGCTCGAACGGGAGGGGGGGATTCTCGAGGATGTCTCCTTGAGGCTTCCCAAGGAGGGTGCCCGACCGGGAATCGACAAGGCGCCGGGAATCGACAAGGCGAATGAGATCGAGGCCCGCTTCAGGCTCACCGCGATGGAACTCACCCCAGAGTCGAGGGCGATCCTCCGGCGAACGCGGGTCATAAGCCGCGCAGTCTCCCGGGCTCCGGCGGAACCGGAACGCGTCCTCGCCCTGCCGCTGCCCGAAGAGCCCGACAAGGCCACCCCGAAGCTCCGCGATCCATTCGCGTTTGCCGTTCCCGTCGAGCCCCCCACGCCTGCCAAGGCGGCTGAACTCAAGGCGCCTGCGCCCCAGAAGCCCTTGCTGTCGATGGAAGTCAGGGGGATCGTGAGCTTCCCGGGGGGCCGTCTCGCCATCGTCAACGACCAGATCGTGAAGGTGGGGGATCGCGTGGACGGTCACCGGGTCGAGGACATCACCGACAACGAAGTGCGGCTCCGCCAGCCGGACGGGAAGCCGCGTTTGGTGAGGCCTCCGAACATCGCGGCGATGTCGCCCGCTGAGCGAGAAAGGTAGCGAGGGGGAATTCGATGAACGGGTCTCTTCGTCTTTTCGCCCTGAGCCTCTTCGTGCTCCTCCCGCTGGAGGCGGCATGGAGCCAGGAAGAATGCTTTGACCGCCTCCCCGTAGATAGAATCTCCCTGGAGTTCAGAAGGGCTGACATCCGGACGACCCTGCGCCTGCTCGCGCAGCAGTACCGGATCAACCTGCTGGTGACGGAAGAGGTCATGGGGACGGTCACGGTGGACTTCTTCGAGGTCCCGCTGCGGAGTGTGTTCCGGGTCATCCTCAACTCCGGCAAGCTGCAGTGCGTCGAGCGGGAGGGCGTGCTTCGGGTCAGCACAGTGACCCTCGTAACAGAGGAAGAGCAAGCGCGGTTCAAGGTCGAGCAGGGCCGACGGAAGGAGGAGGCGGAGACCCGGAAGGCGCTCATCGAGGCGCAACAAAAGGAGCTCGAATTCGCTGCGGCCCAGGCGCGTGGTCCGCTGAGGGAAGTGACGATTCGCCTGTCGTACGCCGATGCCGAGCAGGTCGCGAAGACGCTCCAGGGCATCTTGGGCGTTCCTCCTCAAGGGTTACTGCCGCCGTCCGCGCCGGTGCCCGCCCTCTACGCACCGCAACCCCCTGTTGACATCGGCAAGCCCACAGCCCCAGCGGCGTCCGCGTCGGCCGCGCCTTCCCCGGAGGCGCTCGGGAAGGGGCTGACGATCAATGCCCACAAGCCGACCAACTCCGTCTTCATCCGCTACTACGAGAACGACCTCGAGCGGATCGTGAAGCTCGTGAAGGAACAGCTGGATGTCGCGCTCCCCCAGGT
>DASRUH010000152.1:0-8994 GCA_035655535.1 Methylomirabilis sp. (SeqCode) | reverse complement strand
GCTCCGTTGCCGAGATACCCGTCGGACATGAAGATCACCGGGACCATGTACTTCGTCGCGATGCGGACCGCCTCGAAGGCCATGAAAAAACAATCGCCGGGAGTGGCAGGCGCCAGGACGACGACGGGCGATTCGCTGGCCCGTCCATAGATCGCCATGAGGAGATCCGCCTGTTCGGTCTTCGTCGGCATGCCGGTCGAAGGGCCCGCCCGCTGGACGTTGGCAATGATCAAAGGGAGCTCCGCCACAACCGCGAGGTTGATCATCTCCTGTTTGAGGAGCATCCCCGGACCGCTCGTCGTGCAGATACCGATGGCACCGCCATATGCCGCCCCCAGGGCCGCGCCGACCGCCGCGATCTCGTCCTCGGCCTGGAAGGTGTAGACATTGAAATTCTTGTATCCCGCGATTTCATGGAGAATGTCACTCGCCGGCGTGATGGGATAGCTGCCCAGAAAGAGGGGAACGCCGGCGCGCTCGGCGGCTGCGATGAAGCCGAGGGCGGTGGCAGTGTTCCCGGTGATATTCCGGTACTTGCCCGGGGAGAGGCGCGCCGGTTTCACCTCGTACTGCACCGCGAACATCTCGGCCGTCTCCCCGAAGTGGTAGCCGGCCTTCAGCGCCCGGGCGTTCGCCTCGCCCAGCTCCGGGGTTTTCTTGAACCGGCTCTCGATCCACCGGACCGTCGGTTCGATAGGTCGCGTGAACAGCCAGGAGGTCAGCCCGAGGGCGTAGAAGTTCTTGCACCGGGTCGCGACTTTGGTGTTCAGGTTCAGCCCCTCAAGCGCCCGCAGCGTCATCTGGGTAATGTCTACCGGGAAAAGCTGGTACTTCGCGAGCGAGCCGTCCTCGAGCGGATTGGAGGTGTATCCGGCCTTTTTCAGGTTGGGTTCCGTGAACTCCGCGGTGTCGGCGATGATGCTGCCCCCCGGCTTGAGGTCCCTGAGATTCACCTTCAGGGCCGCCGGGTTCATCATCACCAAGACGTCCGGCTGGTCCCCCGGGGTGAAGATATCGTGGCTGCTGAAGTTGACCTGAAAGCCGCTCACACCGAAAAGGGTCCCGGCCGGTGCCCGGATCTCCGCGGGAAAATCGGGCAGCGTGGCGATATCCGTCCCCGCCACCGCGGTCTCGTTGGTGAACTGCATCCCGGCGAGCTGCATCCCGTCGCCCGAATCCCCCGCAAACCGGATGACCACCTCATCCAATTCTTCGAGACGTTTGGGCACCTTCGGCTGAGGCGGAGCCTCCGCATGCGTGGACATCGCCTTCTCCTCACTCATGACCGTGTGACGGCGCGCCGCGCCGTCCCTCCCCTCTCCGGCCCCCCATGAGCCGGATCACGTGTCCGACCGACGCCAGGGCAGATGCATGACATCCTCTGGCCGATGACGCTCCTTGGCGATCTTTTCCTGCAGCAACATGATGCCATGGATCAACTGTTCCGGCCGCGGCGGACAGCCGGGGACGTACACATCCACGGGAACAATCTGGTCCACCCCCTGGACAATGGCGTAGTCGTTGAAGATTCCCCCGCAGGACGCGCAGGCGCCCATCGCGATGACCCACTTCGGTTCGGGCATCTGATCATAGACGCGTCGCAGCACGGGGGCCATCTTCTTGCTGACCCGTCCCGAGACGATCATCAGATCCGCCTGACGGGGCGAGGCCCGAAAGACCTCTGCGCCGAAGCGGGCGAGATCAAACCGGGACGCCGCCGTGGCCATCATTTCGATGGCGCAGCAGGCAAGCCCGAAAGTGGCCGGCCAGAGCGAGGAGCTGCGGGCCCAATTCACCATCTTCTCGAGCGTCGTGAAGAGGATCCCCCGCTTGACCTCCTCCTCCATCGGCCGGACTTGCTGGACACCGTCGAGCACCTGCAGCCGCGCGGCCATCCCTCGTCCTCCCCCAGGACCTGGTCTCCGCCACCCGGACTGTGCCGGGAAACGCCTTATGCCTGGAACGACTGCCCGCAGCCGCAGGAGCCCTTGGCGTTCGGATTCTTGATGGCGAAGCCGGCCCCCATGAGGCCGTCCTGGTAGTCGATCTCCGTGCCGGCGAGGAAGGACATGCTCTTCGGATCGACCAGGACCCGGACCCCCGCCCGCTCGATGACCTGATCCCCCTCTCGTGGGGTATCGAAGGCCAATTGGTACTGGTAGCCCGAACAACCGCCGCCCAAGACGCGGACGCGCAGCCCCTGGCCCTCGCTTCCCTCCTTGGCCAGCAGCTCTTTGAGCTTGGCGGCCGCCGCATCCGAGACAGTGATCGTGTTTTTTCCACCTATGGTGATCATGCGTCTTCCACCCCCCTGGCGATCCGAATATCGTCCGTCACCATCGCCCTTATCGGGATTCCAGGGCGCTTCCCGTGCCGCCCCCGGGACGCGCCCAACCCGCTGCCATGGCCCTGAGGCGCCCCACCCGCTCCGTCAACTTCTCCACGGTGAACTCGACCTCTTCCTCGGTGGTCCACCGGCCCAGGCCGAAGCGGATGCTAGCAGTGGCCAGCTCCTCGCTCACGCCCAACGCGCGGAGGACGTAGGACGGTTCGATGCGGCTCGAAGTACACGCGGAGCCCGACGAGACGGCAACATCCTTCATGCTGAGCAGGAGCGCTTCCCCTTCGACCCCCGCAAAGCTCAAATTCAAGTTCCCGGGCAGGCGCCGCTCCGGATGTCCGTTCAGATACACGGCATCGATCCGGCGGAGAATGCCGGCCTTCAAATGCTCCCGAAGCGCACTCAGCCGCCGTCCCTCCTCGACCATCACGCGGGAGGCGATGTCACAGGCCTTCCCGAATCCCACAATGCCCGCAACATTCTGTGTCCCCGCGCGGCGCCCGCGCTCCTGGCCCCCGCCGTCGAGCAGGGGCGTGAGCTTCACCGCCGGCCGCGTCATCCGGACATACAGGGCCCCGACCCCCTTGGGCCCATAGAGCTTATGGGCGGAGAAGGAGACGAGATCCGCATGAATCTCATCCACTGCGAGCGGGATCTTCCCGAGGGCCTGGGCCGCATCCGAGTGAAACAGGACCGCGCGCGCGCGACAGAGGCGCCCGATGTCGGCGAGGGGCTGGATTGTACCGATCTCGTTATGCGCGGCGATCACGCTGACCAGAATGGTGCGATCGGTGATCGCCTCCGCCACCTGGACAGGATCGACGAGCCCCGCCCGATCCACCGGGAGGTACGTCACGTCACACCCTTCCTTCTCGAGCCGGCGACAGGCGTCGAGCACCGCGTGATGCTCGATGGCGGTGGTCACGATGTGATTCCCCCGGTCCCGCGAAGCCCAGGCCACCCCCTTGAGCGCCAAATTATTCGATTCCGTCGCCCCCGAGGTGAACACGACCTCCATCGGCTTGCACCCGACGAGCTGGCTGAGCTGCTCCCGCGCCTTCTCGACGGCCGCCTCGGCCGTCCAGCCGAAGGCGTGGGTCCG
Organism: Methylomirabilis sp. (SeqCode); assembly: GCA_035655535.1. Lineage (GTDB taxonomy): Bacteria > Methylomirabilota > Methylomirabilia > Methylomirabilales > CSP1-5 > CSP1-5. Next base: position 5,551 of record DASRUH010000152.1, on the reverse strand, counting down.
GGACGAGGGATTGCCGAACTGCTCCCGAAAATAGGGGAGCATCGCCTCGAGGACCTCCGGATCCACCGGGGTCGTGGCATGATAGTCCATGTAAATGGGGAGCTTCACCGCCACCTGGCCCTCACGCGGTCGCCTGGGAAGACTTTTTTCTTATCTGATCGACAGTTACGATTATATCCCTCCACCCGGCATCTGTCAAGGAACGGGGTTCGTCCCTCCGCTACGCCTCCAATATTTTCGGAAACTTGGTCAGGGTGTGGCAGCCGGAGGCGGTGACCACCACGACATCCTCGATCCGGACGCCTCCCTCCTGCGGGTAGTACAGTCCGGGCTCGACGGTCACGACGTTGCCGCTCTGGAGTCTCGCCCCCCGCGTCCCGATCCGGGGTGGTTCGTGGATCTCGAGCCCGAGCCCATGCCCGGTGCCGTGGAAAAATCCCTGCATCCGTCCGCTCGTCTCCCCCGTGGGAAAGCCCAGCCCGTCGAAGAGCGTGGTGACCTCATGATGGATCGCGGCCCCCTCGGCCCCATCCCGGATGAGGGTCACCGCCCGCTCCTGCGCCTGGAGCACCGCCTCGAACATCTGCCGCACGCGCGGCGAGGTACGTCCCTTGACGACCGTGCGGGTGATGTCACCGAAATACTGGGTCCTGCTCGAGCAGGGGAAGATATCGATCACGATCGGCCGATGGGCCGGCAGGGGCCCGCTCCCCTCGTGATGCGGATCACTCCCCTGCTCGCCGCCGGCCACGATCGTGTGCTCGGCCGTGCAGTCGTGGTCGAGCAAGGCGTGGTGGATCAGCCGCCGCACCGTCTCCGACGTCAGGGGAACGTCGGCCCGGTAGAGGGCATCCTTCCGGATCTCGGCCTCGCGGATGGCCTGGATGGCAATCGCCATCGCCTCCTCGGCGACGCGCAGGGTCTCGGCGATCCACCCAACCTCGGCATCCGACTTGACCAAGCGCTCCTCGAAAAAGATCCCCTCCTTCACCCGAACCTCGAACCCCCTGGCCCGCAGCTTGTCCAGGTACTCGGCGGGAAAGCTCCCGGGAACGACGAGACTCCCGATGCCTCGCTCCCTCAAGGCCTCCTCGACGGCATCGAGAAGGGTCGGGTGCGCGACGCGGGCCTTCGCACGCTCTTCGTACACGCGGAGTGGGAGGACCCTCTCGACGGCCGCCTGCTTTTTGGCCCGCCCCAGCTCCAGGTCGCTCGCCATGATGATCCGTTCCGTGCCCACCTGGATGAAGGGGAACGGGTCCGGGGCGAGGAAGCGCGTGGCATAGAATACATCCGCGTCCCGCGCACTGGCGGCGATGATCAGGCGGGCTTCTGTCATTTCGGTTCAGGGTTCCGGGTTGAAGGTGATTAGTGGTTAGTGATCGGTGATTGGTGATTCGTGATTGGTGATGGGTCATCCAGCCATCGGTCAAATCCACCAGTCACTAGCCACCAACCACCACTCACCTCAGTATAACGGTACGGGCAATCGGGTAGCACGGGGGATGGTCCGACCCTTACCCCCCGATGTAGGACATTTCGATTTTGGGGAGTCCGACCGTGGCGGCCGAGCGAATCTCCGAGTAGCGATCCGTGCGCCGAGCCCAGACCCGCGCGATGGCGGCGCCGATCTCGCTGTCCGACGCCCCGCCGCGCAGCAGCGCGCGAAAATCATGCCCCTCGGTGGCGAAGAGGCAGGTGTAGAGCTTGCCCTCGGCGGACAGGCGCGCCCGGGTACAGTCTCGGCAGAAGGCCTGCGTCACCGACGCGATGACCCCGATCTCCCCCTTGCCGTCCCGGTACCGGTAGCGTTGGGCGACCTCGCCCCGGTAGTGCGGATCGACCGGCTCCAGCGGCCATTCGCCGTGGACCCGGGCGACGATGGCGGCGGCCGGCACGACGTCGTCCAGCCGCCAGCCGTTGGTGTGGCCGACATCCATGTACTCGATGAACCGGAGGACGTGTCCGGAGCCGCGGAAAAAGCCGGCCATGGGGAGGATACTCTCCTCGTTCACCCCCCGCTTGACCACCATGTTGACCTTCACGGGCCTCAGGCCGCCCGCGGCCGCCGCCTCGATCCCCTCGAGGACGCGCTCGACCGGAAACCCGATGTCGTTCATCGCCTGGAAGACGGCGTTATCGAGCGAGTCCAGGCTCACGGTGATGCGCGTGAGTCCTGCCGCCCTCAGGGCCTGTGCCTGCTGGGTCAGGAGCGCGCCATTGGTCGTCAGCGTGAGGTCGAGGCCGGGCTGGGCGGCGAGCATCCGTACCAGGCGGTCCAGGTGGCGGCGCAGCAGCGGCTCTCCGCCCGTCAGGCGGACCTTCTGGACGCCGTGGACCTGAAAGAGCCGGGTGAGGCGCACGATCTCCTCGAAGGAGAGGAGCTCTTCACGGGCCAGAAAGGGATAATCACGGCCGAAGACCTCCTTCGGCATGCAGTAGACGCAGCGGAAGTTGCACCGGTCGGTGACCGAGATCCTGAGATCGCGGAGGGGCCGGCCCAGGATGTCCGTGACGGCGTCGGGTGCGTCGATAACCTTCAGGTGGGACATGCGGCTCTCGTAGACGTTCGACGTGCAACGTTCAACGTCTTGTCCTCGCAACGTTGAACGTTGAACCTTGAACGTTGAACTTTTAAACCGTGTTCCTTGCTACGAACGGGTTGACGGCGCTGCCGCCTTCTTCCGGGCGATGGTCTGTCGCTCGATCTTCTCCTGGAGCTTCAGCACGCCGTAGATGAGCGCTTCGGGGCGCGGGGGGCACCCGGGCACGTAGACATCCACCGGCACAACGAGGTCCACCCCCTTCACGACGTGGTAGGCGTCGTAATAGAAGGGGCCCCCGGAAATCGCGCAGGCGCCCATCGCGATGACCCACTTCGGCTCCGGCATCTGCTCGTAGAGAGTCTTGATCCGCGGCGCCATCTTCTCGGTCACCGTCCCGGCCACGATCATGACGTCGGACTGTCTCGGAGAGGGACGGAAGACCCCCGCCCCCAGCCGATCCATGTCGAAGCGGGAGGCGCCGGTCGCCATCATCTCGATGGCGCAGCAGGCCAACCCGAAGGTCATCGGCCAGGGGGACGACTTGCGGGCCCAGTTGAAGAGCCAGTCGAGCGTCGTCGTGATGACGCCGGGCTCGAGCTTGCCTTCCAGGACGCTCATGGAGCCCTCCGTGATCCTGGTCCTCAGAGGCCCAGGGAGATGTGCTTCACCTCGAGGAACTCCTCGATCCCTGCCCGACCCCCCTCCCGGCCGATTCCGCTCTCCTTGAACCCGCCGAACGGGGCCTGGGGAACCGAAGGACTGCCGTCGTTGAGGCCGATGATCCCGTACTGGAGCTGCTCCGCCACGCGGACGCACCGGCTGACATTCTGGCTGTAAAAGTACGCCGCGAGCCCGTACGGCGTGTCGTTGGCCGCCCGGACCACCTCCGCCTCATCTCGGAACGGAATCAGGGGCGCGACGGGGCCGAAGGTCTCCTCCTTCAGGATTCGCATCCCCTGCGTGACACCCGTGAGGACCGTCGGCTCGAAGAAGCGCCCGCCCGCGAAGGGCCCCTCCGTCCGTGGCCGACCGCCGGTCAGGACCGTGGCCCCCCGGGCGACCGCGTCTTCGACGTGCGCGCACACCTTCTTGAATCCCTGCTCGTCGATCAGCGGCCCGACCTGGACCCCCTCGTCCAGGCCGTTGCCCATCCGGAGCTGTTTCACCCGTTCAACGAACTTGGCCGCGAAGGCGTCGAAGATCGCCTCGTGGACGTAGATGCGGTTCGCGCAGATGCACGTCTGCCCCATATTCCGGAACTTCGCGGCCATCGCTCCTGCCGTAGCCTTGTCGAGGTCGGCATCCTCAAAGACGATGAAGGGGGCGTGCCCGCCCAGCTCCAGCGAGATCCGCTTCACCTGGTCGGCGGCACCCCGCATGAGGAGTTTGCCGACCTCCGTTGAGCCCGTAAAGGCGATCATCCGTACGAACGGATTCTCCAGGAACTCCCGGCCCACCCCGGCCGGGTCCGCCGTCGTGACGATATTGGCGGCGCCCGCCGGAAGACCGGCCTCTTCGATAAGCTTGAAGAGCGCGATCGCGGTCAAGGGCGTTTGTTCGGCCGGCTTCAAGACCACGGTGCACCCGGCCGCCAGCGCGGGAGCGATCTTGCGGGTCACCATGGCGGCCGGGAAATTCCACGGGGTGATCGCGGCCACCACGCCCACCGGCTGCTTGATGACGATCATGCGCTTGTGCGCCACCGAAGCCGGGATGGTCTCGCCGTACACCCGCTTGGCCTCCTCGGCATACCAGGTGACGAAGCCGGCCGCGTACTCGATCTCCCCTCGCGCTTCGCGCAGCGGTTTGCCCTGCTCCGAAGTGAGCACCTGGGCTAACGCCTCTTTGCGCTCCAGCATGAGGGCGGCGACTGTGAAGAGCAATTTGGCCCGTTCAGGAGCGGGAAGACCCGCCCAGCCCGGGAAGGCCTGACTCGCCGCCTCGACTGCCCGGGCGGCGTCCGGAGCCCCCGCATCCGGAACGACGGCGAGCTGCTCGCCGGTTGCGGGGTTACGCACCGCAAAGGTGCGTCCGCTTGCCGCGTCACGCCACTCTCCGCCGATGTAGTTGCGACTGCTGTGCTCCGGTGGTGTGGGAGACATCTCTCGCTCCGCTTCGTGCGGCGGACCGTGTGAATGGCAGGTCAAGACGTCGGGCTGAGTGTAGAGCGAAAACGCAAGACTGTCAAGGGTTTGCTCCGCCCTGGGACGCGGGGGTGTTATTCCGCCAGGATGATGCGGCCAGCGAAGATGGCGAGGAAGAGCCCCAAGACCCAGAGCCAGGGGAAGCTCCCGACGTAGTACCAGGCAACGAAGGGATAGGCCGGCGCCGAGAGAGGGACCAGGGAGACCGCAAAGAGGGCGCCTACGATCCCGAAGATCTCCAGGTACCCCGACACCATGACCCCGAACACGATGACGGCGAGCGTCACCCAGCCTGTCCCCAGGCAGAAGCCCCAGAATTGCGGCCCGCGTTTTCGATGCGCGTCATCCATCGAATCACCGGTTGCGTGAACGAAGATACCACAAGCATCGGACACCGTCGAAGGAAGCATACCGGAGGCTCGTGAGCGCGTCAACGCTCGCACTTCATCACACCGACGGGAACAGGTCTACGACAGGCGTACTCAAGAGGCTGTCAGCCTCCAAGAGGTCTTTGCGTAAAGGGATTGGCGTGAAGTATGCTTCGCTTCCCTGGAGGAGGGCTGTGATCAATTCCCGAAGGGTTCTGCCGACGCTGCTCATCGGGCTATGGGCCTTGCTGCCCGTGCCTGCGGACGCATCGTGCGCCGGTAGCACGATCCGGGTCGCGGCGCCACCGTCCGTCATTGGCGCGGCAATGCCCGTAGTCTGGGCGATTGAGCCGGCGTGTGACGTCATCGAGACCGGGCTCTTGGCGGGCACGGACACTGCCTCCCCAGCCCCGGTCGGCCAACCGATCTATGGCTATCGCGCCGCCTACCAGCAGGAGATCCCCGTTGCCGAGAGCGGGCGGTACTGGCTCCC
>DASRUH010000151.1:0-6018 GCA_035655535.1 Methylomirabilis sp. (SeqCode) | reverse complement strand
ATGATACCGGGTCTCTCTTTCTTGGCAGCAACATCACATCGTCTGGCCTCGAATCGGCCCACATCGCCTGTTCCCGCTCGACCATGAACGGTGAACTATGAACGGTGAACGAGCGCGCACAGCGCGCTAGAGGGGGATGTTGCCGTGCTTCTTTGGAGGGTTGGAGTCCCGCTTCGTGGACGTCATCTTGAGCGCGCTGATGAGCTTCGGGCGGGTCTCCTTCGGCTCGATGACTTCGTCAACGTACCCCTTTTCCGCCGCCACATAGGGGTTGGCGAACTTATCCTTGAACTCCTTGACCCGCTCCGCCCGGAAGGCCTCGACGTCGGCCGCCTTGCCCAGCTCCCGGCGAAACAGGATATTCACCGCTCCCTCGGGCCCCATGACCGCGATCTCCGCCGCCGGGAACGCGAAATTGTAATCCGCCCGCATGTGCTTGGACCCCATGACGCAGTAGGCGCCCCCGTACGACTTGCGGACGATGACTGTGAGCTTCGGGACCGTCGCCTCGCCGTAGGCGTACAGGAGCTTCGCCCCGTGCTTGATGATTCCGCCATGCTCCTGGGCGGTCCCGGGAAGGTAACCGGGGACGTCCTCGAAGGTGATGATCGGGACATTGAAGCAGTCGCAGAACCGGATGAAGCGGGCCGCTTTGATCGACGAGGTGATGTCGAGACAGCCGGCGAGGACCATCGGCTGGTTGGCCACGATCCCGACCGGGTGGCCGTCGAGCCGCGCGAAGCCGACGAGCATGTTCTGCGCCAGATGCTCCTGCACCTCGAAGAAGTAGCCGTCGTCAACAACCAGCCGGATCAACTCCTTCATATCGTAGGGCCTGTTGGGATTGTCGGGCACCAGATTATTGAGCGCTTCGTCCATGCGGTGCGGATCGTCGGTCGGCTGCCGCCAGGGCGGGCTGTCGAGATTATTCTGGGGGAGGAAGCTCAACAGCTCCCGGATCGTCAACAGGCACTCTTCCTCCGAATCGACGGCGAAGTGCGCCACCCCCGATGTCGCGTTGTGGGTCATCGCCCCGCCGAGCTCCTCGAAGGTCACCTCCTCCTGCAGGACCGTCTTGATCACGTCGGGACCGGTCACGAACATGTAGCTCGTTCCCTTGACCATGACCGTGAAGTCCATCAGGGCCGGCGCATACACCGCCCCGCCGGCGCACGGCCCCATGATCGCCGTGATCTGTGGAATGACGCCGGAGGCCAGCACGTTTCTCAAGAAGATATCGGCGTAGCCGGCCAGGGAATCCACCCCCTCCTGGATCCTGGCTCCTCCCGAATCGTTGACGCTGAGAATGGGAACGCCCATCTTGACGGCAAGGTCCATGACCTTGCAGATCTTCTGGGCGTTGGTCACACTCAGGGATCCGCCGAGTGTGGTGAAATCGTATGCAAAGAGGTAGACCGGCCTGCCCTCGATGGTCCCATACCCGGTGATCACCCCGTCGCCCGGAAACTTCTGCTTCTCCATTCCGAAGTCCGTGCAGCGGTGGACGACCAGCATATCCATTTCCGTGAAACTGCCGGGATCGAGCAGGAGATTGATCCGCTCACGCGCGGTGAGTTTTCCGGCCTGGTGCTGGCGCTCGATCCGCTCGGCGCCTCCACCCGCCAGGGCAGCTTCCTTGCGCCGCCGCAGCTCTTTGAGCTTGTCCTCGATCGACATGGACCCACCCTTTCGCACGAGAGGAAATAGGGGCCTTTACATACCAGCCCTCCAGACAAAAGTCAATAGTCAATCAGCCGCGGTCCACCCGCGCCGGCACCGAGGACCGATCGGCCCGCTGGCATAAGTGTTGCAATCCAGCCGATGGGCGGAGAAGGAGGAGGGTCGCTGAGCGGATGATCCTCATCATTGAAGATAACCCCATGAATATGGAGCTGGCTCGGGACGTGCTCGAAGCCAATGGCTACGAGGTCCGCGGTGCAGCCTCGGCCGCGGAGGCCCTGGAGGCTCTCAAGGAGACGGTGCCGCGTCTTATCCTGATGGACATCCAGCTCCCGGGTCTCGACGGGCTGGAGCTCACGCGCATGCTGAAGCAGAGCCCGCGTACACGCGACATCATCGTGGTCGCCCTGACCGCGCATGCCATGAAAGGGGACCGGGAGCGGATGCTGGAGGCCGGCTGCAGCGGCTACCTGGCGAAACCCATCGACACCAGGGCCCTCTGCCGAGAGGTGGCCCGCCACTACCCGCCGCCCAAACCTCTCACTGAATCCCCCGGGGCCTAGGCCCCTGGGTGTTCAGTCAATACCCAAGACCTCACACCGCATACCCGACGGCGCCGAAATTCCCGTTGACATCCCTCCTGTCGGTCCTAGAATAAAAAGGTCAGGGCTACGGTCCGATGTGCCGAAGTGGCGGAACTGGTAGACGCGCACGTTTGAGGGGCGTGTGGGGCAACCCGTGGGGGTTCGAGTCCCCCCTTCGGCACCATGCGCGCATGGACGGCTGGCTGCTCACTGTCCGGGCGTTCCTCGCGGGGAATAAAGCACCCGTCGAGCCGTCAAATGGCATAGGCGAAGGAGGAGCCGGCACGGGGGGAACCGGGACCGGTGACTCCAACGCACGCTGCTCATGAAGGCATGAGCCGAGGGAGGGATACAACATGCGGAGGCTGACCATAGTCGTTGCTGCTTTTGCCTTGCTCAGCGCCTGCGCCCAGCGACCCCTGACCACGCAGGAGCAAGGAGCCGTAACCGGCGCCGCCCTGGGGGCGGGGACGGGCGCACTCATTGGGAGCGCCACCGGCAAGGCGGGGACCGGGGCTGCCATCGGAGCCGGCGTTGGCCTCTTGACCGGCGCCCTCATCGGAGGGGCGATGGAGAACGAGCGGGCCGCAGCCGCCTACCCGCCTCCCGCGGCGACCGCGCCGCCTTCGCAGCCATATGCCGGTGTGCCAACGGGGACCGCAGCCACCGTCGATCCAACCGCGGGGCAGCTCCTCAACGGCACGCGGTGGCGTCTCGAGGTGTACGTCGACGCCGATCCGCAGGCGGTCCAGGGGGCAACCACGATCCTGCTGAACCCCCAAGAGGCGCGACCCCATTACCTGGACCTCGGTCCGCATCGCGTGGTCGCGCGGGCCATCGTGGACACCCAGTTCGGCACCCGAACGGTCGGGCAGTACGATCGGACGATCCAGGTGGACCCGCGCGGGAGCGGCTGGACGCTCCGCTTCACCGAGGCCGACTTCCGGTAAGGATCTTCAACGATGACCCCCCGGAGGTGGCGGGAGGGCCTCCGCGGAGTCGAGAAGAGGCCCGCCGGCCCGCCGAAGATAGTGAGTGTCCCTTGGGAGCAGAGCCGGCTCCTTGCGGGGGGCCGATGTCTGGTGGGGGCTCCTCCGACAGTATCTCCCGGACAACTTCCAAGACCGCCCGCCGTCGACCACGGGACGACCGCCACCGACCGGCAAGAGATGTGCGGGAGACCACGGTGGAGCTTGGGCGCACATTGGACTTCGGCGAGCCCCCTTCGGGTCTGAGCCTCCCCTCGATCCTCCTCGGGGTGGTGAGGCCCTCGAACCACAGGACCGAAGACAGTCGAGCCGTCGTCGGTCATCGAATCCTTTTCCTCATCGTGATCAGCCTCAGCGCGGCTCTGGCCGGCTGCGGACCACTGCTCAAACAGATGTCCGTGGCTTCGGCGACCGAGATCTTCCGCGACGGGATGAGTACCTTTTATCGGGAGGGCGACCTCCTCGTCGCGGAGCAGGCCCTGGCCTCGACCCTCAAGCTGCTGGAGGTCTTCCTCGAGTCATCCCCAGACAATCAGGAACTGTTGCTGCAGGCGTCCCAGGGCTTTGGCGCGTATGCTTTTGCCTTCGTCGAGGACAAGATTGCGCGGCATCACCGCGAGCCGGACCCGCTCCAGTTGCACCGGGACCGCGCCCGCCGCCTGTACCTGCGAGGCCGCGATTACGCGCTGCGCGTCCTCGCGCTGCGCCACGACGTCTTCGCCGCCCCGCTGACCGCGAATCCCACGACCCTTCGCACGAATCTCGAGCACCTCCAGAAAGGGGATGTCCCCGCCCTCTTCTGGGCGGCGTACGGATGGGCCGGAGCGATCCGCTGGAGCCTCGACCGGCCGGAGATGTTGTCGGATATTCCCCGAGTCCTGGCGATGATGCAGCGGGTCCTCGAGCTGGATGAAGGGTATTTCTTCGCCGGGGCGCACGTCTTCTTCGGCGCCTTTTATGCGTCCCGCTCGCGGGCATTGGGCGGCAACCCCGAACGCGCGAAAGTGCATCTCGATCGGGCCCTGGAACTGGCCGGACCGGATATGCTCGTGGTCCGTCTCTTCGTCGCGGATCCCTATGCGGTCCACATCCAGGATCGGGCCCTGTTCGACACGGAGCTCCGCCGCATCCTCGACACCCCGGAAGACCGGGCCCCCGATCACCGGCTGCTCAACCAGGTCGCCAAGGCCCGTGCCCGACTCCTGCTGGAGAGAGCGGATGAGCTGTTTCTTTAAGGCGATGACCGACCACCGACGACCGATGACAGGATGCACCGGTGTCTGGTGGGTGGTGATTGGTCGGTGGAGGAGTTGGCGAATGGCGGCTGTCCTGTTGGTGCTCCTGCTCCTCAGCCCCCGAGCGGCAGCGGCCCCCGACCCCATCCCGATAAAGTTTGCCACGCTGGCCCCCGAAGGCTCGACCTGGATGCGGCTCCTTCGGGAAATGGATGCGGAGGTCCAGCGCACAAGCGGCGGCCGCGTCCGTTTCCTCTTCTATCCCGGAGGCGTCCTCGGCGACGAGATCGACGTGCTGCGCAAGGTCCGGGTGGGACAGCTCCACGCCGGCGCCTTCTCCGGGGTGGGGTTGGGATCCATCGCCCCGTCAATCCGGGTCCTGGAACTCCCCCTTCTCTTTCGCGACGCCGCGGAGATCGAGTTCGTCACCGACGCACTTGAACCGAAGCTCGCCCGCGCCTTCGAGGAGCGCGGATTCGTCCTCCTGGCCCTCGCCGAAGCAGGCGCCGTCCACATCTTTTCCAAGAAGCCGATCAAGCGCCGCGAAGACCTGGAAGGGGTCAAGATCTGGGCCTGGCAGGGCGACCCGCTTGCCGCCGCTCTCTTCGAGCGCTATCAGGTTGCACCCGTCCCCCTCGGCTTACCCGAGGTCCTTCCCTCCCTACAGACCGGACTCATCAACGCCTTCTACGCGCCCCCGATGGCCGCCCTTGCGCTACAATGGTTCAATCAGGTCTCCCACATGTCGGCCCCCGGGTTGACCTATGCGATCGGTGGGATGCTCGTCTCGCGCTCCCGCTGGGAGACGATCCCCGCCGATCTCCATGCCGTCCTCAGGGAGACGGTCCGGAAATACGCGCGACAGGTGGTGCTCAAGACCCGCCAGGAGAACCAGGAAGCCCTCCAGGTCCTCAAACGATCCGGCATCCAAACCGTGGACCTCGACCCGGCGGAGCAGACCCGATTGACCGAGCTGAGCCGTCAGGTGTGGGAACGGCAGGCGGGGAAGCTTTACCCGCGCGCGCTCCTCGACGAGGTCCTCTCGCTCCTCCAGCAGCACCGGGGGCGCCGGCCGTGAGGGGCCTTCGGCGGATCGACGCGGTCCTCGCGAAGGCAGAACAGGTCCTGATCGTCATCGTCCTCAGCGCCATGCTCCTTCTCGCCTTCCTCCAGGTCCTGCTCCGGAACGCCTGAGACTTCGGCCTGCCCTGGGTCGACATCCTGCTGAGGCATCTGGTGTTGTGGCTCGGGATCATGGGGGCCTCCCTCGCGACGCGGATGAACCGGCACATCCGGATCGAGGTCCTTCTGCGTTTCCTGCCTGCGCGTCATCAACGGTTCGTGGAGCGAGGCGTCCTGCTCATTGCGGCGGCCATCTGCACCCTCCTCGGAGTGGCGGCGGTGGACCTCGTTCGGCAGGAGCAGGCCACGGGGTCGATGGCGTTCGGCCCCGTCCCCACCTGGATGCTCCACCTCGTCCTCCCCGTTGGTTTCGCCATCGTCGCCTTCCGCTTCGGACTCCAGACGATC
>DASRUH010000150.1:0-4239 GCA_035655535.1 Methylomirabilis sp. (SeqCode) | reverse complement strand
GGCCCTGGAAGAGATGCTGGCGGTCATCCCGAAACACAAGGGGACCGAGAAGCTCCAGGCGGATCTGAAGCGGCGGCTGGCGAAGCACAAGACGGAACTCGAGAGACGCCCTGCGACCAAGCGCGGGACCGGGATCTATGTGGAGCGGGAAGGGGTCGGGCAGGCGGTGCTGGTGGGCGGGCTGAACGTCGGGAAATCCAGCCTTGTCCGTCGGCTGACGAACGCCCGCCCCGAGGTGGGAGAATATCCCTTCACGACGCGGAGGCCCCTCCCCGGGATGCTGGAATTCGAGAATGTGAAGATCCAGCTCGTGGACATGCCGCCGGTGGCGCCGGGCCTGACCGAAGGATGGGTCCTCGGCGTCGTCCGAAGCGCCGACGTGATCCTCTGGGTCCTGGATTTGGGATCTGATGATCTGCTGGAGCAGGTGGGGGCCACCGAGAGGATCCTCGTCCAAGGCAAAACCCTCCTTCGGGGGCCCAAGGAGAAGGTCGAAGTCACGGAGCCGGGTCAGGTCGTGAAACGTGGCATCATGGTGGGGAACAAGGCGGATCTGCCCGGGGCGGCGGATCGGTTCCTGCTGCTCCAGGAACACGTGGGGGACCGCCTTCCGCTGGTGATGGTCTCGGCCCTCACGGGGGCCGGCGCGGACCGGATCGGGCCGCAGGTGTACGAGGCGCTGGAGGTGCTGCGCGTCTATACCAAGCCACCGGGGAAGGCGGCGAACCTTTCCCAACCGGTGGCCCTGCCGCGGGGGAGTACGCTGCTCCAAGCGGCCGAGGTCGTCCATAAGGATTTCGCCGCCAAGCTCAAGTTCGCGCGGGTGTGGGGCGCCGGCAAGTTCGACGGGCAGAAGGTCCATCGGGAATATCTGGTGCAGGAAGGAGACGTGATCGAATTCCACATCTAATGGCTGGGATGCTGGGAAGCGAGCACGCGAGGACGCTCTGACGGGGGAGACTGTTGAGTTTTTCTGAGACCCTCTGGAGAAAGGTCGGGCCGGTCTGGCAACAGACGCTCCACCATCCCTTCGTGCGGGGGATCGGGGACGGCTCGCTGCCGGTGGAGAGGTTCAAGTTCTACATTCGCCAGGATTACGTCTTCCTCATCGAGTACAGCCGCGTGCTCGCGCTCGCGACGGCCAAGGGCCCTGATCTGGTGACGATGGAAAAGTTCGCGGAGCTGTTGCACGCGACCCTGAACACGGAGATGGCCCTGCACCGGGGGTACGCCGAAAAGTTCGGCATCAGCCGGCGCGAGCTGGAGGAGACGCAGCCGGCCCCCACGACCGTCGCCTACACCCGCCATCTGCTGCACGTGGCGGCCCTCGGGAGCCCGGGAGAGATCGTCGCGTCCCTGTTTCCCTGCCAGTGGGGCTACTACGAGATCGGGGCGGCGCTCGCGAGGCAAGGGGAACCACGAGGCCAGCCGTTGTACGCGGAGTGGATCCGGGTGTACGCCTCGCCGGAGTATGCCGCCTTGGCACGGTGGATCCGCGGTCTTCTCGACGGCCTCGGAGAGCACGCGGGGTCGTGGGAGCAAGGCCGCATGGAGGAGCACGCTTTGCTCAGCGCCCGGTATGAGCATGCCTTCTGGGAGATGAGCTGGCGGATGGAAGCCTGGCCCGTCTGAGGGCGGCGAGCATGCGAGAAGGTTCGTACGCTCGTCCCAGCCTCCTAGAATTCCAGCGAGGGGAGCGATGACGCGGCGGCATCGGCTGACGCAGTGGCGCGTCCTCAGGAAGTCGGTCGCCTTTTCCTGCCCATGGTACCGGGTCGCCCGGGAACGCATCCGGCTCCCCACCGATCAGGTCATCGACTACTTCTACGTCACCATCCCGCCATCGGTCATGGTCGTGCCGATCACCGCCGACGGGCGGGTGGTGCTCCTCCGCCAGTATCGATACCCGACCCGATCGTTCAACTACGAGCTCCCGGGGGGAAACACGGGAGGGGAGTCCCCGCTGTCCACGGGCAAGCGGGAACTCTTTGAAGAGACCGGCTATCGGGCGCGGCGATGGAGGCGCCTCGGACACTTCCATCCGTACTCGGGCATGAGCGACGAGGTGTGCTATGTGTACCTGGCCACGGGGCTCACACCGGGCCGGCGGCATCCGGAGGATCGGGAGTTCATTCAGGTGATCACGATGCGGATTCGCGAGGTGTACCGCCGGGTGGAGCACAACCGCATCCAGGACGGCATGTCCCTCGCGAGTCTGCTCATGGCGCGCCCGAGTCTGGAGCGGATGGCGCGGTAGAGGCGGCCGGGGACTCCTCGCCTGGGGCTACCCCGACGTCTGGATCGCGGTGACGGAAGAGAGGTGCGGGAAGGCTCCGGATACGCGCGGGACATCCGCCCGGCGGTGGAGGGAGAGACGGTTTGCGGCGGACCTTCGTCCTCTGGTACAGTACGTCAGGACGACCACCGTGGCGGGACGGACAAGGGGTGGAGACGGGCCGTGCCTGAACTGACCGTGAGCAACGCACGCTTCCGCCATTACCGGTCGGTCCGCTGGATTCTCCCCGGGGGGCCGCTGAGGGGGGAGGCGTACGTCCCCGTCGCGGTCGCCGATGAATGCCCCGGGTGTCTGGTGTGCGAGCGGACCATCGGCTGGTTCATGGAGTTTGCCCGCGTCATCCGGGATCTCGTCGGCGCCAACCTGAGAGATTGCCTGCACTGGCAGAGCCTCTACGACAACCCGCATCCCCTCATCGTCCCCGCCGCCAACCTTCAGGAATTCAATCGCCAGACGGTGGCACGACTCTGCGAAGCGTATTATGCGATTCCGGAAGAAGCGCGTCCCTTCCTCGAGGAAGTCTGGCCTCACGACAGGGGTCTTTTCCAGAGCGAGCGCTTCGAGGATCGTCTGACGATCGTGAAGCGGCTCGTCGAGCTTTGGGAGGACGGCCAGTTCGTGGGCTGGCCGAGCTAGTCCAACTACAGTGCTGAGGACTGAGGACTGAGGGCCGAGTAAGGATTACCCTGCCGTACGGCTCAGTCCTCATCGCTCAGTCCTGAGACGACTGACAGTCAGCGGCTGATTTGCGGTGCGTCGCACATGAAACCCACCTTCCAGGCCCAACTCGTCAACGGGCCGTGGGGAGACCCGGCCCTCCTCGTCCGCATCCGGTGGGCGCGGCGGTCCCTCCTCTTTGATCTCGGCGATCTGACACCCGTCCCATCCGCGGACCTCCTCCGGGTCAGCGAGGTCTTCATCTCCCATACCCACCTCGACCACTTCGTCGGTTTCGATCACCTCCTCCGGACGGTCCTGGGCCGCGACCGCACGCTGAGTCTCTTCGGCCCCCCGGGGATCATTGGGAACGTGGAAGGGAAGCTGCGGGGATACACCTGGAACCTGGTGCAGGGCTACCCGCTCTGCCTCGAGGTCTTTGAGGTCGATCGGGACACCGTCCGGGGGGCGCGCTTCGCGTGCGCGGAGGCGTTCGAGCGCCGGGAGTCAGGGGTGCGGGCGTTTACAGGCGTCCTCTGGGATGAGCCGGGCTTTCGGGTCGGGGCGGTGCATCTCGATCATCGGATCCCCTGCCTCGCCTTCGCCGTAGAGGAGCCCTACCATATCAACATCGATACGGAGGGGCTCGCCGCGCTCGCGTTGCCCGTCGGACCCTGGCTCGCCGAGCTGAAGGCGCAGGTCCGCGCGGGGGCTTCCGACGACACACCGCTGGTGGTGCGGTGGCCGGGTGGACGGACGGCGCAGTACGCGCTCGGGGAGCTCAAGACCGCTATCGTGAACATCACCCCGGGGCAAAAGCTTGCCTATGTGACCGATGCCGTCTACTCGCCGGAGAATGTGGCGCGAATTGTGGGCATAGCCAAGGGCGCCGATGCCCTCTACTGCGAGGCGGCGTACCTCGATCGGGACGCGGCGCTCGCCGCCGCCCGCGCGCACCTCACCGCCGGACAAGCCGGAATGATTGCGCGCGCGGCGGGGGCGCGGCGCCTCGTCCTCTTTCATTTCTCGCCGCGATACACAGGGCAGGCCGAGACCTTTTATCAGGAGGCCAGGGAGGCCTTTGGGGGCTGGGTGACCATCCCGAAGGGACACTGGACGTAGGCAGCGTCTGTGGGGCCCTGCGATCCGCAGGCGGGTGGGCGCGGCTAGCTGATCTTTCCCGCGTAGATCTTCATGATGGTGCTCAGGAGCTTGAGCGCCTCGGACCGCTCGCGCTGGAAGGAGTTCCGGCCGATGATGGATCCAAAGCCGCCTCCGTCGCGGAC
>DASRUH010000149.1:0-3133 GCA_035655535.1 Methylomirabilis sp. (SeqCode) | reverse complement strand
ACATAGATCCCGGTCCCGCGCTTGGTCGCAGGGCGTCTCTCGAGTTCCGTCTTGTGCTTCGCCAGCCGCCGCTTCAGATCCGCCTGGAGCTTCTCGGTCCCCTTGTGTTTCGGGATGACCGCCAGCATCTCTTCCAGGGCCCTGATCCTCTCCGCGGGATGGCGCGCCGCGCGGTACCGCCGTTCGGCGTCGAGGTACTGTGGGGTGAGGTTGGCCGGCATGCTTTTCTCCAGCCATGTCATGTCAGGACTGAGCGATGAGGACTGAGGCTCGGCCCTCAGCACTCAGTCCTCAGTCCTAAGCACTATGCGCGGAAGGCCGACAGCTGACAGCTTCCGGGCGCTCGCGCCTGCGGCGTTCGAGATACACGAGGAGGATGGACAGAGCGGCGGGCGTGACGCCGGGGATGCGGGAGGCCTGTCCGATGGAGGTCGGACGGATGACGCTGAGCTTTTCCCGCACCTCGTTGGACAGCCCGGGGACCGCGGCGTACTCCACATCCGTGGGGATTCGCCGTGTCTCGAGGCGTTTGAATCGTTCCACCTCCTGGCATTGCCGCTCGATGTATCCCCGGTACTTCACCTGGATTTCCACCTGATGGGCCACGTCGGGGTCTCCGCCATCCACGTCACCGGCCATCGCGACGAGGTCCGCGTACCGAACCTCGGGTCGTTTCAGCACCTGGATTATGGGCGTGACCTCGTGGAGCGGAGTGCTCCCGAGACGGGTGAGCACCGCATTCACCTGCGGGGTGGGATGGAGCGTGCGCGCGTTGAGGCGCCCCATCGCCTCCTGGATCCTCCGTCGCTTTTCCTCCAGGCGCCCGTACTGTTCCCGGGATATCAGCCCGAGGCGGTACCCCTTTTCCATCAGGCGGAGATCCGCGTTATCCTCCCGGAGGAGCAACCGATACTCCGCCCGCGACGTGAGCATCCGGTACGGCTCGTTCGTCCCGCGGGTGACGAGATCGTCCACCAGCACCGCCATGTAGGCCTCGGACCGGTCGAGGAGGAACGGCGGCCGGCCCTGCACCTTGAGGGCGGCATTCACGCCGGCCCAGAATCCCTGCGCCGCCGCCTCCTCGTAGCCCGAGGTCCCATTGATCTGACCGGCCGTATAGAGCCCCTGCACCCGCTTCGTCTCCAAGGTGAGGGTGAGCTGATCGGGATACAGAAAGTCGTACTCGATGGCGTAGGCGGGCCGGAGAAATTCGGCCTGTTCCAGACCGGGCACCGAGCGGACGACCTCTTCCTGCACCTCGAACGGCATGCTGTTGCCCAGACCGCCCGGATAGAAGACCTCAGAGTCGCGCCCCTCCGGCTGCACCACGATCTGATGGCGATCCTTGTCACAGAACCGGACCACCTTGTCCTCCAGGGAGGGGCAGTACCGGGCCCCCGTCCCCTTGATGGCACCGCCGTACAGCGCCGAACGATCCAGGTTCTTCCGGATGATCTCGTGCGTCCGCGGGGTGGTATACGTGATGTGACACGGCACCTGCGTGACCTCGAGCCCCTGCGTGAAATAGGAGAGGGGACGCGGCGGCACATCGCCGTCGTGCCGCTCCATGCGATCGAAATCGAGCGACTCCCGCTTGAGACGAGGGGGCGTTCCCGTCTTGAATCGGCCCAGGCCGAGGCCCAGCTCCCGGAGGGAATCCGAAAGGGTGTGGCAGGGGCGCTCGCCCATTCGCCCGCCGGAGAAATTGGTGGACCCGATGTGAATGAGCCCCCGCATGAACGTGCCGGCGGTAATCACGACGGCCCGGGCGCCGCAGAAGGTCCCATCGTGATCGACGAGTCCGACGATGCGCCCCCCCTCCACCACCAGCCGGTCCACGCGTCCCCGCATCAGATCCAGGCCCGCCTGCCCCTCCAGGACCGCCCGCATAGCCCGGTGATACTCGCGCTTATCGCACATGACGCGGGAGGACCAGACCGCGGGGCCCTTGGATGCGTTGAGAAGCCGGAATTGCATCCCACTCCCGTCCGTCACCCGGGCCATCTCCCCCCCCAGCGCATCCAGCTCCCGAACCAGCTGTCCCTTCGCCGTCCCGCCGACCGAAGGGCTGCAGGGCATGTGAGCGATGGTGTCGAAGTCCAGCGTGATGAGGAGTGTCGTGCACCCCAGACGGGCCGAGGCCAGCGCCGCCTCACAGCCGGCGTGTCCCGCTCCCACCACGATGACATCGTACGTCGTGTCGGCCATCGTTTGTTCTCCAAAGCTGTCATGGATCCGCAATCGGCTGCCAGCCATGTCAGGACTGAGCGATGAGGACTGCGCCGGCAAACAGGACTGAGGACTGAGTGCTGAGGTTCGAGCCTCAGTCCTCATGCCTCAGTCCTCGTGGCTGTCCTTGGCTCAGTCCTCAGTCCTGTTCTCCCACTCGGCCCTCAGCCCTCAGTCCTCAGCACTGACATCTTACCAGACCGCTTGAACCTTCAAGCGCGGTCGAGTAAGATACGGGCGCTATGATATCAACTTCGGAAACGCAAACCAAGCGGTACACCGATCTCCGCAGCTTCCTGCAGCGGCGATTCGGCTGCCGCGTTCACAAGATCACCCTGGATGCCCATTTCACCTGTCCGAACCTCGACGGCACCAAGGCGGTCGGCGGCTGCACCTTCTGTCACCAGGGCTCCGGTCACTTCACACACGGCGCCCACAGCATCGCCGAGCAGCTCGCGCGGGGCAAGCGGTCTCTCCGTCGGCGCCGCACGGGGGACAAGTTCCTCGCCTACTTCCAGCGCTACACGAACACCTACGCTCCCATCGAGACGCTCAGGAGCCTCTACGACGAGGCGCTGGCGGTCGAGGATATCGTCGGGCTCGTGGTGGGCACCCGTCCCGACTGTGTCCCCGATCCGGTCCTGGACCTGCTCGAGGCCACCGCCCGCCGGACGTATGTCTCCATCGAGTACGGCCTGCAGTCGATCCATGACCGCACCCTGGCCCTGGTCAACCGGGCCCACGGCGCCGCTGAGTTCCTCGATGCGGTGCACCGCACCGCAGGACGGAACGTGCACACCTGCGTCCATGTCATGCTGGGCCTGCCCGGCGAGACGAGAGCCGACATGCTGGCGACTGCCCGAGCCATCGCCGGACTGCCCATCGACGGGATCAAGATTCACCT
>DASRUH010000148.1:0-13839 GCA_035655535.1 Methylomirabilis sp. (SeqCode) | reverse complement strand
CGGTATCCTGGCATCCTTCCTGCTTGCCCTGCCTGTGGGGCTCGTGGTGGTGGGCCTCCTGCTCATCCTGCGGGTCACGCCGCTCTTCCAGCACGATCTGGCCGAGTGGCGCCGACGCAGAGACGCTCCTGTCATTCAGGTCTTCCTCCCCATCACTTTCTACCTGCTTCCCATCATCCTCGGCTTTGGTCTGCTTCCGGCCGTGTGCCTGGCGCTGCTCCCTCTGGGGATCTACCTGAAGGGTCGAGAGCGCTGTGTGTGGATTGGCGGGGTCCTGGCCCTGCTGCTCCTTCCGCGGGGATACCATCTTCTCGCCACCGTCATCACGAGCAACAGCTCCCCGCGGGCAGTTGCCCTTCTCCGACTGGAGGAGGGGGATCAGGGGAAGGGGATCGAGGAGGTCCTCGCACGGTGGGCGGACGAGGTCCCCGGCGATCCGGTGCCCCGGTTTTACCTGGGGCGGCTGCATCGGCTTCGGGGTGAGCTGCAGCGCGGGATCGAGCGGTACGCCGAGGGGCGCGGCCGTCCGGCCGAGGAGGCCGCGCTCTGGACCAACCGGGGGAACCTCGCCTTCCTCGCGGGCAACCTAGGGCAGGCGCAGGCGGCATATGAAAAGGCCATTACCTTGAGACCCGACTTCCCCTATCCCCACTTCAATCTGAGCCAGGTGCTCACGGAGCGCCTCCTGTTGGAGCAATCGCAGCAGGAATACGCCCGGGCGATTCGGCGAATGCCAGAGCTGCAGGTCCGCCTGCAGCAGGCGTCCGCGGAGGGGAGGAAACGGGTTCTCGTGGAGGCGCCGCTGCCGCACACGCTGTTGTGGGCACGGATGGTCGGCTTTGATCCTCCCTCCTCCGACATGGCCGATGCCCTCTGGGGTGGGCGATTCTTGGGTGTGTCGCTCGCCGGCGTCCCATGGGTCGTCGGAGGGTATCTTGTCGCCTTCGGGGCGCTCATTGGGGTGCGAAAGCGCCGCAGGTTCGCGCGGGCATGTCAGGAGTGCGGCAAGTCCTTCTGCCCGCGGTGTCAGCGCCTGCTGGGAGAGATTCGGTACTGCACCCGCTGCGCGATCATTCAACGGTCGCGGACGGGAGAGGTCCCTCCGACCATCAAGAGCATTCCCACCGAAGAGGTGAAGGACGAGCCGCGGTGGGTGGGCATCGCGTTCACCCTCATTCCGGGGGGGGAGGAGTTCTACCGGGGAAAGACCTTCCGGGGTCTGGTGCTGGTGGCCGCCGCGATCCTGGCTGTCTCGCCCCTCCTCGGGCGTGCGCTCGAACCGGCGATATATCTGTATGGAACGGCGCTCCCGTACCAGGGCTCCGCCAGTGTCGCGATACTCCTGTTGCTCTATCTTGTCACCGCGGCCATGCTCTACATCCGTAGCCGCCGCGGGCGGCCGAGGGAACGGCGATGGCGCTAGAAGGCACCCTGCAAGACTTTGCCCTGGTCGACATCCTGCAGCTTATCGGGATGCAGCGAAAGACCGGGGTCCTGACGTTGAGCCGGAAGGAGGAGGCGATCAACGTCGTGTTGCAGGACGGGATGGTGGCCTGGGCGGCGCCCGCCGATGACGTCTTCGAGGGAAATCTTGGGCGGATCCTGGTTCGTCGGGAGCTGATCACCCGGGAGCGCTGGGAGGAGGCCCGACAAATGCGGACCCGCACGGGCCAGCGGCTGATTCCGTTCCTGCAGGCGGGCCAGTGGATCTCTCCGAAAGATCTCGAACGGGTCGTGCAGCGCCTCGTGCTCGAGACGCTGTACCGGGCGCTGCGGTGGCGCGATGGGAAGTACTCATTCAACGCCCAGGGACAGGTGGACCTCAGCCGCGGCAAAGTCCCGCCCGTGGGGACGGAGACCATCCTCCTCGAGGCGGTCCGCCAGATGGATGAGTGGCCGCTGATCGAGCAGCGCCTTCCCTCATTGGACATGGTCGTGCGGCGGAGCGGCCGGCCGGTCTACCGTGACCAGGTCCCTCCCGAAGCGCTGACCGTCCTGCAACTGATCGATGGTCAGCGGACGGCCCGGGAGATAGCCGAGATGTGCGATTTCGGGGAATTCGACGCGTACAAGGGCATCGCCGACCTCGTGGGGGGCGGCGCCTTGCACGTCGAGGCACGGGCGGCGGTTACAGAGGAGTTCGAGCCCGCCCGGCCTCCCTGGAGGCTTCCCTCGTGGCTCCTGCCGGTCTCGGCGGGATCCGTCGCGCTCGCCTCTCTCGTGCTGCAGCTGGTCTTTGGGCACGATCCCCTCCGTCTCTTCCCCGCCCGTCCGCCGTCCGCGCAGGCCGCGCTCCAGACGCGGAGTCTCAACGTCGTTCGCCGAGAGCTTCCTCGGGCCCTCGACCAGTACCTCCTCCTCCGCCGGCACTACCCGAATCAACTGACCGACCTGCAGGCGGAGGGACTCTGGCTCGGTGATCTGCGTGACCCCTGGGGACGCCCCTGGATTTACGAGCGGTCCGAAACGAGCTACCGGCTGATGAGCGCCGGCCCGGACGGCCGGACCGGGACCCCTGACGACCTGACGCTCTTGTCCTCGGGACTCCCGGAGTGACCCTCGAGCCATTGCGGATTGTCCCCCCTTTCGCATGCTCCCCGCCCGCTGTGCCATCCGAGAATACCGATGCCGTGGCTGTCGTCGGAGCCATATGACGGAAGCCGCGGGGCACCCCAGGGGAACCCCGGCCGGTCGTGTTGACAGTCCCCGTACCCTATGCTAGCGTGAAAGAGTTTGAGGAGGTTAACGCATGAGAGAGTCCGTCCTGGTGTGCGGAGCCGTGCGGTGCGCGCCGTGGAGATTGCGGGTGGGCGGCGGGCTCTGCCTCGCGCTGTTTCTGGTGCTGGCGCCTCCGCCGGCTGGCGCGGCGGATCCCCAGGCCCGGGCGTTCGTGCAGCGGATGCAGCAGGTCTTCGTGGAGGTGGCGGAGCGGCTCAAACCCTCGGTCGTGAACATCAATACGACCCAGAAGATACAGGCGGGCCGCCGTCAGGGGGAACCCTCATTCCGTGGTCCGTTCCGAGAATTCTTCAGCGAAGAGTTCTTCGAGCGTTTCTTCAACCTCCCGCGGGAACTTGAGCGGCGGCACCTGGGCTCCGGCGTCATCGTGGACGCGGGAGGCTACATCCTGACGAATCATCACGTGGTGGAACAGGCGGAGGAGATTCAGGTCACGCTGGTGGACGAACGCACCTTTCAGGCCAAGGTGATCGGCATTGACCCCAAGACCGACCTGGCCGTCATCAAGATCGAGGGGGCCAAGAGCATTCAGCCGGCACGCCTCGGGAATTCCGACAAGATCCGGACGGGAGACATCGCGATCGCCATCGGGAACCCCTTTGGCCTCAGCCATACCGTCACGGTCGGGGTCGTCAGTGCCACGGGCCGCGCCGGCGTGGGGATCACGGCCTACGAGGATTTCATCCAGACCGACGCCTCCATCAATCCGGGAAATAGCGGCGGCCCCCTCCTGAATATCGACGGGGAGGTCATCGGCGTCAACACGGCCATCGTGGCCAGCGGGCAGGGGATCGGCTTCGCGATCCCGATCAACCTGGCCCGGGAGATCATGGAGCAGCTGATCAAGGAAGGTCAGGTCATCCGGGGATGGCTCGGGGTGATCATCCAGCCAATGACGCCGGAACTCGCCCGGCAATTCGGGGTCAAATCGGGGGAGGGCGTGCTCATTGCCGACGTGGTCGACGGGGGGCCAGCGGACAAGGCGGGGCTCAAGAGCGGGGATATCATCGTACAGGTCGCAGGCAAACCGGTGACCGATGTGCGCCAGCTGCAACGCCTGGTCGCTGCCGAGCGACCGGAGAAGCGGGTGCCGGTCAAGGTCCGGCGACAGGGGAAGGACGTTACGCTCGAGGTGACGGTTGGACGCTTGCCGACTGAAGAGCCGGTCGCCGTCAGCCCCCAGACCGTGGAGCAGTACGGATTTGCGGTTCAGGATTTGACGCCTGAACTTCGGGAAAAGCTCCAGGTGAAAGAGGGGGGGGTCCTGGTCTCCTCGGTGGAGGCAGGGAGTCCTGCCCACCGTCGTGGGCTGCGGCCCGGAGATGTGATCCTGGAAATCGACCGTCAGCCGGTACAGAGTCGGCAGGATCTGCTGGTGATGCTCCAGCAGGCGCGGCCCGACGCCGATGTGCTCCTCCCGGTCCAGCGCGGGAAGACCACCCGCTTTATCGTCATCCCTGCGGCGAAGGGGTAAGCCCCCCATGCCAGGTGCCGACATCCCATGCCGCGACGGACATCCGGGTTCTACGAGGAGATCAGTGACGAGGCCTTCGCCGCCTATCTGCGGCGGATCGTGAAGATTCCGCTCCTCCCCAAGGCCGAAGAGATCCGCCTCGCCAAGCGGGCGCAAAATCGGGACGAAAAAGCCCTCAAGAAACTCGTCGAGGCCAATCTGCGATTTGTGGTGAAGGTCGCCCTGCAGTACCGGGGCTACGGTCTCTCCGTCCTCGATCTCATCAACGAAGGGAATCTCGGTCTCCTCGAGGCCGCCCGGCGCTATTCCCCCGAGTACAACGTCAAATTTATCACGTACGCGGTCTGGTGGGTCCGGCAGGCGATCATGCAGGCCCTGGCGCGGGCGAGCGGCGCCCTCCGCTTTCCCGCGCGCAAGATTCGCCTGGCGAGCAAGCTGCGGAGCCTCCGGGCGGAACGGCTGCAGCAGGAGGGCGTCGAGCCGACGGAAGACGAGCTGGCCAAGGCGCTCAACCTGACCAACGCCGAAGTCGAGGAATTGCTGCAGACCAATAGGCCGCAGGCGTCGCTGGAAGAGATGCAGGGACGGGAAGAAGGCCGGGAGCTCCTCTCCTCCAGGGCGGACCGGGTCCCCCCCGCCGACGATGAACTGGTCCGGAAGGCCTTTGAGGAAGAGGTCGAGCGGTTGCTGAGGGAGCTGACGCCCCGCGAGCGCACCATCATCGAGCTCCGGTACGGTCTCGGCCGGGAGGGTCCCCTGACCCTCGAGGAGGTGGGGAAACGGTTCACGCTCTCGCGGGAGCGGATTCGCCAGGTGGAAGAGCGGGCCAAGAAGAAGCTCCTGGCGATGGCCCGGATCCGCCATCTGCAGGATTTTCTCAACTGAGGAGGCGGGCGTGCCCACCTCGGCGGTGATCGTCGTCATCGTCCTCGTGATCGGCGTGGCGCTCATGGTGTGGGGGCTGCTTCGCATCGGCAGCCACCTGAGGGAACTCGAGGCGGCCAGGGGACGACCGGATCAGGCGGTCCTGCTGCTGCAGGGAGAGATCCAGGCGTCTCGGGGCGAGGCGCGACAGATCCAGGCCGAGACGCTGGCGTCGGTGCGGCAGGAGCTCTACCAGTTCAGGACCGAAATGGCCGGTCAGATGGGCACGATGGGGACCGGCGTGCAGGACCAGCTCCGCCACGTGACGGCGGTGGTGGGCGCGGTGCAGGGAAGTCTGGGGCAACTTGGTGAAGCGACCCAGCGGGTCTTTGACGTCGGCAGGGACATTGCCGGTCTCGAGCAGATTTTGAAATCCCCGAAGCTCCGGGGCGGGGTCGGCGAGATTTTGCTGGAGAACCTCCTGGCCCAGATCCTGCCCCGCGAGCACTACACGCTCCAGCACGCGTTTTCGACCGGCGACCGCGTCGATGCCGTCGTCCGTATTGGCGCCCGGCTGGTTCCGGTGGATGCGAAGTTCCCCCTGGAGAATTTCCGCCGGATGCTCGAGGACGCCGATGAAGAGAAGCGGCGACAGATGCGGCGGGCCTTTGTCCGTGATGTCAAGGCCCGGGTGGATGAGGTCGCCAAGAAGTATATCCTGCCCGACGAGGGGACCTTCGACTTCGCCCTGATGTACGTCCCCGCCGAAAACGTCTATTACGAGATCATCGTGAGGGACGACGCCGCGGAGGAGGAGGCCGCCGCGGAGTACGCCATCGGCCGTCGGGTCATTCCCGTCTCCCCCAACAGCTTCTACGCCTACCTGCGCGTCATCGTGCTGGGGCTTCGGGGGCTCGAGATCGAGCGCGATGCCCGCGAGATCCAGGCGCATCTCATCCGCCTGCGCGGGGACCTCGAAAAATTTCGCGAGGCCTTCGACGTCCTCGGCAAGCACCTCACCAACGCGCGGGGCAAGTACGAGGATGCCGCCGCCGCGCTCACCCGGGTCGAGGCAAAGCTGGACGGGATCGAGGGGCGCGGCCCACAGCCCGCCCTCCCCGGCACCACGTAACCGCTTCCCGGGTCCCTCCTCCTGGTCGAAGAATTCCTCCCCTTCCTTCCCGGACGATGCCTGCCACATCCGGATGCTCCACAGGTTCCGTCCGCCTTCAGCGGAGAGCCGGACGTCCGCGCAGCTCTCTCCGTGAGGCGCCATTCGCGGATCCGGAAACGCATCGACGCTGGGGGTGCGCTTGAGAGACGGCGGGCCGATCCCGTGGCCGTGGGACGCGTTGACTTCCCCAGAGGCCTCTGGTAGCATTCCGGAGAATTCGTGCCCGGGGCCGCCATCATGAACCTGCTGAATCTCCTGCGACGATCGACGGAAAAGTTCTCCGCGCGGACGGCGCTGCTCGCCGGGGACCGATCGGTGAGCTACGGCGAGCTCTGGGAGGTCGTCACGCGGCTGGGGGTCGGCCTACGCCGTCTCGGGATCGTGCCGGGGGAGCGGGTCGGCTTGATGCTCCCCAACGCCCCCGAGTTCGTTCAGGGTTACTTCGGCATCCTGGCGGCCCACGGGACGGTGGTCCCCCTGAACGTGCTCTATAAGGGCGAGGAGGTTCGGTACATCGTTGAGGACGCCGGGGTCCATCGGATCATCGCAGCGCGGGCGTTCCTCCCGGTCATCCAGGCGGCCCGCGAGAAGATGTCGCGACCGCTGCAGGTCGTCCTGCTGGACGGCGCAAGTGGTGGAGCGGATTCGGGGATTATCGGCGGAACCGACCTTCTCCGAGAGATCGGCGAGACGGCGGCGCCGGGACCGGATGAGGTTGCGGTCTGCCTGTACACCTCCGGGACGACCGGCCGGCCCAAGGGGGCTTTGCTCTCCCATCAGAACCTGTTGAGCAACATCGCCTCCTTCCGACAGATCGCCCCGTGTGACGAGCGGGACCGATTCCTCTGTGTGCTCCCGCTTTTCCATTCCTTCGGCGCCACGGTCCTGATGCTGTTCCCCCTGGACGTGGGGGCGAGCATCGTCCTCGAGCCGCGGTTCATCCCCGATCACACCCTTCGCGTCATGGCGGACAGACGCGTCAGCATCCTCGCCGCGGTGCCGTCGATGTATGCCCTCTGGACGCAGCTTCCCCCGCTCTCCCTGGATCTTTCGGGGGTCCGGTTCGCGATTTCGGGCGGTGCCCCGTTGCCGGTGGAGATACTACACCGGTTCGAGGAGCGGTACGGCGTCGTCATCTACGAGGGGTATGGGCTGACCGAAGCCGCGCCCGTGCTCACGGAAAACCCGGTGCTCGGTCCCCGGAAGGTCGGCTCGGTGGGGAAACCCCTTCCCGGCATACAGCTCCGGGTGGTCGATGAAGCCGGACGCGAGGTACCGGTGGGAGCGGTGGGAGAGATCATCGCCCGGGGCGCGAACATCATGCTGGGGTATCTCAACCGTCCCGACGCCACGGCCGAGGTTGTGAAGAACGGGTGGCTCTATACCGGGGACCTCGGGCGGCGCGATGCAGACGGGTATTTCTACATCGTCGACCGGAAAAAGGATCTCATCATCGTCGGCGGGCTCAACGTGTATCCCCGAGAGGTCGAAGAGATGATTATGGCGCACCCGGCCGTCGCAGATGCCGCGGTGATCGGCGTCCCCGATCCGACGCGCGGGGAAGCCCCCAAGGCCTACGTCGTGTTGAAATCGGGCCTGTCCTGTTCCCGCCGGGACCTGCTGCGATTCCTTCGGGAGCGCCTGGCGCCCTTCAAGATCCCGAGAGAACTCGAGTTCTGTCCGGCGTTGCCGCGGACCATCTCCGGCAAGGTCCTTCGCCATCAGCTCAAGCCGTCCCCCCAGGGATGAGCGGACCGGATGCGGCTATGGGAGAGCGGGTGGCCATTCGGGATCTCAAGCTCAATGAACCCGTGACCTCTTTCTTTCAGGTCCGCAATCCCCAACGCCGCCTCCGTAAGACGGGCGAGCCGTTTCTGACCCTGCTGCTTGGCGATGGGACCGGCGAGCTGCCGGCGGTAATGTGGGAGGACACGGAGGGGGTGGGGGAGCAACTCCGTGAGGGAGACCTGGTGAAGGTGCATGGGGTGGTGGGGAGCTATCAGGGCGGGCGCCAGCTGACCATTCACCGGATCCGCCTGGCGCGCGAGGGCGAGGCCGTCCTCACGGATTTCCTGCCGACCACCGAGGCCGATGCAACCGCGATGCTGGCCTTTCTCGAGCAGACGATCCACAGCTTCACCACCGAACCGCTCAAACGCCTCCTCTCCCGCCTCTTTGAGGAGGAGGGATTTCGCGCGGCCTTCGGCGCTGCGCCGGCGGCCAAGGAGCTGCACCACGCCACCCTGGGAGGGCTCCTGGAGCACACGGTGTCGGTGGTGAAGTTGTGTGACGCCATCGTCGCCCACTACGGCGGGGCCGTCGATCGCGACCTGCTGCTCGCCAGCGCCATCCTCCATGACGTCGGCAAGATCTTTGAGCTGACGTGGGAGCGCGGGTTCGATTACTCGAACGAGGGCCGGCTCCTCGGCCACATCACCCAGGGCGTGTTGTTCGTGGACGAACAGATCGAAGGGATCCCCGAATTCCCGCCGCCTCTGCGGATGGAGCTCCTCCACAATATCCTCAGCCATCATGGTGAGTATGCGTGGGGCTCCCCCCGGCGGCCGAAGACGCTCGAGGCCCTGATTCTTCACGCCGCGGAGAATCTCGACGGTAAGGTCAACCTCTTCCTGAGGCTCACCCGGCATCACCCCGATCCGTACCGAGAGGGGTGGACGGTCTTTCACCGGACCTTCGAGCGCCCCCTCTTCTTCGGGGAGCCGGGACCGCCGGGGGAGGACGACGGGGGCGACGAGCAGAGGTGAGGCGATCAATCCGTCCTTCAAGCGTCGCTCGGTCCCGTTGGCCTTCCTTGGGGGAGGCGCGGGGGTGACGGGGGGAAAATAGAGTCTTGCCTCTTGTTGTTGGGTGGATGGGTCGCTTCTCTTGAAGCGATCCCTGAGGCAAAGCGGTATATGCCCTGGGGACAAAATTCTTTGAACTGATGTGAAAAAACTGTTGACAAGAAAATATCCTTTGATGTATTTTTCTCAACAAGAGGCACAACCCAATGCTGGAGCGGCTCTTCTCGTCAGGAACGCGCGTTGCCCTGTTGGATCTTTTCCTGAGCCGTCCAGGCGAACGGTACTACGTGAGGGAGATTGCTCGGCAGCTCAAACGTGATATCTCGGGGATCAAGCGGGAGCTGGATAATTTGGAGAAGGTAGGTCTCCTGGCAAGCGCCAAGGTCGGCAATCTCCGGTACTACGCCGCCGATAAGTCTTCCCCCCTCTATCCCGAGCTCAAGGCGATCATCGATAAGACCCGAGGTGTCCCCCAGGCCATTGGCGACGCCCTGCGGAGCATCACCGGAATCCGGTTGGCCTTCATCTTTGGTGAGCCACAGGTTCCGGAAGGACACGCGATCGACGTGCTCGTGGTGGGGCGGCCGAATATGCCAGACCTGAATCGTTCTGTCGCGGATCTCGAGCTCCGCATCGGGCGGAGCATCAATTACCTGGTTTTTGACGAAGGGGAGTACGAGCGGCGGAAGGCGGAAGGCGATCCGTTCATGCACGAGGTCTTGCAGGGACGAACGATTCCCCTGATCGGGTCAATCCATGATCGTTGAAGAGCTGCGCGCGAAGGGGTTGGTGGAGCGTGTCCCGGCGGATGTGTCGCGGGCGAATCGCCTGATAGCCCGAGCCCAGAAAGATCTCAAGACCGCCCAGGCCTTGGTGGGGACCGATCCGGAGTGGGCCTATGTCATCGCGGCGCATGCGATGCTCCGAGCGGCCAGGGCGCTCACGCTGGCGGAAGGCCTGCGGGCCCGCGGGCGGGATCAAGCGCGAACCCTCCTGCAGGTGGCCCGGGGCCTCGTCGGGGAAGGGGAGGGCCCCCCGGTGGATGATCTCGACCAGATCCGCCGGAAGGGGCACCACTTCCTGGAATCGGCCGACCGCCCCATTCCCCTGTATGAGCTGGAAGCGACCCTCAACGTTGCGGAGCAGTGGGTGAGGGGTGTCGCCGGGCGCGTGTACGCCAAGGATCGGCAGACGCGCCTCTTGTAGTGTCAAACCCGTTCCCCGGACGCTCTCGCGGGGAATGACCTGCGAGGAAAGGGGGTGAGACAGGATGGCGAAGAAGAAGGCAGCAAAGAAGAAAAGCAAGAAGAGATAGTAGAGGGAGGCTAGCTGCCTGGCTGGGGGGTTTCCCCCAGCTGGATTCATATCGACATCATCGGAGCGGAAGGAGGTTTGCGAGATCGAGGCCTTTCACAATCACACCGGCGTGGGGTGACGATGCCACAGCGCGGAGCCACCTGACCTTCACGCAGGGCCGGTCGCCTCTCCCTCAGGGCGGGTCGTCTTGTCTTCCCTGAGCGGCCATGGTATCTTCCTTTCCCGGACACTCTCCTTTCTTCCACATCGAGACCACCATGCAGCCCTTCGTCGGCCCCGACTACTATTGCATCGATGAGTTGTATTCGGACGAGGAGCGCCTGGTCCGCGGTACGGTCCGCGATTTCGTCAATGCCGAGGTCCTCCCCGTCATCGAGTAGCACCACCGGGACGGGACCTTCCCGCTTCACCTCGTTTCACGGCTGGGAGAGCTGGGTCTGCTGGGGGCGAATCTGCGGGGGTACGGGTGTGCCGGAGTCAGCGAGATCGCCTATGGACTCATCATGCAGGAGCTCGAGCGAGGGGACAGCGCGCTCCGCAGTTTCGCCTCGGTCCAGGGCGCACTGGTCATGTATCCGATAGCCGCCTTCGGGTCCGAGGCCCAGAAGGCCGCGTGGCTGCCGCACCTCGCGCGGGGGGACAAGGTCGGGTGCTTCGGGCTCACCGAGCCCGACCACGGTTCCGATCCGGCCGGCATGGTGACCACGGCGGTCCGGCGGGGCGACCGGTACGTCCTGAACGGCAGCAAGCTCTGGATCACGAACGGGAGCATTGCCGATGTGGCGGTCGTGTGGGCCCGGACGGACGAGGGGGTCCGCGGCCTCCTGGTGGAGCGGGGAACTCCGGGATTTATCGCGCGCGAAATCCAGGGGAAATTCTCCCTCCGTGCCTCCGTCACCTCCGAGCTCATCCTCCAGGAGTGCGCGGTGCCCCGTGACAACCTGCTGCCGGGGACCGCGCACGGTCTCAAGACGGCTCTGATGTGCGTGGACCAAGCGCGATACGGGATCGCCTGGGGGGCCGTGGGCGCCGCCATGGCCTGTTACGACACGACGCTGCAGTACGCGAAGACGCGCGTGCAGTTCGGGCGCCCTATCGCCGGATTCCAGCTCGTCCAGCAGAAACTCGTCACGATGCTCGTGGAAATCACCAAGGCGCAGCTCCTCTGCCTGCGCCTGGGGCAGCTCAAGGGAGCGGGCCGAGCCGAGCCGACGCAGATCTCTCTGGCGAAGATGAACAACGTGGAGAAGGCCCGTGAAATCGCCCGGATGGCGCGGGAGATCCTCGGGGCTGCAGGCATCGTGGATGCGCATCCGGTTATTCGCCACATGTTGAATCTCGAGACGCTCTACACCTATGAAGGGACGCATGAGATCCACACCCTCATCCTTGGTCGAGATATCACCGGTTTGAGCGCGTTCGCCTAATTCCACGTCTTTGTCCTTCCCTCCTGCACTCGCCGCTTGCCCCTTTACTTCGGCCGAGAGCTATGGTATGGACAATGCACCATGCGCCTCGGATTCCGCACACTCGGGTCTGCGGTTGTGCTGTTCGTGATCGGTCTCGGGGGACTTCGCGTGCCGCTGGCGGCGGGGCCGGAGGCGGCAATGGAACGGGTGCGGATCACGGAGACGCGGGATGGAATACCCCTGTGGGACGTCGAAGCCGACAATGCGGAGGTGTTTGAAGAACGGGGGATCGCCGTTCTCACCCGCGTGGTCCAGCCTGTCCGAATCGTCATCTACCAGAGCGAGGAACGGTTGACGTCTTACGCGCACACGGTCGTCGTGGATCTCAAGACGAAGGATCTCGAGCTCATCGGGCACGTCAGGTCGGAGTCCAGCGCGGGGACCCGGATCTTTTCGGAGCGGATGCGGTGGTCGGCGGACAAGCGGCACATCACCACCGACCTTCCCGTGGTGGTCGAAAAGGGCGGCCTGCACATTCGCGGGAGGGGGATGGTGGCCGATACGGTCCTGGGGCGGATGACGATCCGGGAGCAGGTCAGCTCCGAGATCACGCTCGCGGAGAGGCCGGAGCGGCAGCGGTGAGCCGGTGTGGATGGCGGGCGGGATGGGTGGTGGTCCTCTGGTGCGGTGCCGTGGCGATGGCCGGCGCGGCTCCGGTCGGAGGCGCCCGGCGACCCACCACGGTCACCGCCGATCATCTCGAAGTCCGCAGGGAGCAGCACCGGGCCGTGTATATCGGGAATGTGGTGGCGACCACGGCTGACCTGACCGTCACGGCCGATCGCATGGAGTTCGACTTTGATGAGCGCATGGAGGTCGTCGAACGCATGATAGCGGTCGGTCATGTCCATATCGCCCGGAGCGACGGCGGCAGGGCGGTGGCGGACCACGCGACCTATTATGTGCCGGAAGAGCGGGTGGTTCTCGAGGGCGGCGCCCGGGCCTGGCAGGGGGACGATACCGTGAGCGGGGCCCGGATTACCCTATTTCTCGGCGAAGACCGTCAGGTGGCCGAAGGGGATGGCAAGGACCGCGTGGTCTCCGTCATCCATTCCAAGCGGCAGCCGGAGCGGCCGAGGTGAGCCTGGGCGCGTGAGTCACGGGCCGACCAATACTTCAGGGAGGGAGACGGGGCACAATGGGCTGCGAGCCGAGGGGCTGATCAAGGCCTTCGGGGCGAGGACGGTGGTCTCCGGGGTGGCGGTCGCCATCCGTCCGGGAGAGGTCGTGGGGCTCCTGGGCCCCAACGGGGCGGGGAAGACGACGATCTTCTACATGATCCTCGGCCTGCTCCGGCCCGACAGGGGTCGCGTCTTCCTGGGCGGCGAGGAGATCACGACGCTGCCGGTGTACCAGCGGGCCCGGCGCGGCATCGGGTTTCTGCCGCAAGAGGCGTCGGTCTTCCGTCGGCTCACGGTGAGAGAGAATCTGCTGGCCGTGCTGGAAACGCTCGCCCTGAGCGAGGCGGAGCGGATGAAGCGGTTGGATGATCTCCTCCACGAACTGAACATCGCGCACCTGGCCGACGCTCCCGCCTACAGCCTCTCGGGGGGCGAACGGCGGCGGACCGAGATCGCGCGCGCGATGGCGACGTCCCCGACCTTCATCCTTCTGGACGAGCCGTTCGCGGGGATCGACCCGATCGCCGTGTACGACATCCAGGCGATGTTGATGCAGCTCAAGAGCCGCGGGATCGGTTTGCTGGTCACCGATCACAACGTCCGGGAGACCTTACAAATCGTCGATCGGGCCTATATCGTCCATCAAGGCGAGGTCTTGTTGTCGGGGACGGCGTCCGAGCTGGCTGCCGACCAGAAGGCGCGAGAGGTCTATCTGGGAGAGCGTTTCACCTTGTAGGCGGTGAGGGATGACCGACGGGGATCGGGCGAGGGTCCAGGGATGAACCGGCGACACGAGAACCCGTCCGCAAGCCGTCCATGATGGGCTCCGCTGACGTTCGTGACCGCTGCCGCCGGCGCGGCCGGCTCGCTTTCCGAC
>DASRUH010000147.1:0-7166 GCA_035655535.1 Methylomirabilis sp. (SeqCode) | reverse complement strand
AGGAGACGGTCTCGCGATGAGCCCCGCTCCAGGATCTTGAGGTGGGCGACGACCTCGGGGCGCCTGCGTCGCTTGAGGGATGGGCAGGGATCGAGGATGACCCCACCCCCTATCGTGGTGGAAGGGGAGTAGCTCCGGAGGACGTAGCGATCGTGGGGCACGGCCGCCGTGGGCCGCTCGAGCCGGAGATGAACGTACGCCTCCTCCCCCGGGTTCACCTTTTCGCGATCGAGCAGGATGGCCCGGGCCAGGATCTCGACCGTCCCCAGATGAAAGCGGGCGCGAGCGCGGTTCTGGAGCGGCCTGGGGGCGTCCGGCAACAGCGCAAGGGTTGCCTCAAGGGATGTGCTCACCCGGAGGGTACCCGGGAGGCAGAGGAGGTCTCCCCGCTCGATCTGGTCGGTGTCGAGCCCGGGGAGGTTGACCGCCGTTCGCTGCCCTGCCAGCGCCTTCTCTACACTCTCATTGTGGACCTGGAGGCGTCGGACCCGAGAAGGCAGGCCCTTCGGAAGGATCGTCACCTCGTCGCCGATGGCGAGGGAGCCTGTCCATAGAGTCCCGGTCACTATGGTGCCGAAGCCCCGGATGGTGAAGACGCGGTCAATGGGAAGGCGGACGATTCCATCCCTGCGCCTCGGTTGGACTTCGGCGGCAAGGCGGGCGAGCGCATCGCGGAGTTCGCGGAGCCCCTCGCCGGTGAGGGAAGAGACGGGGAGGATCGGCGCCGCGTCGAGGCAGGTTCCGGTGAGAAACGTCCGGATCTCCTCCTGAACGAGATCGAGCCACTCCGATTCCACCAGGTCCTTCTTCGTGAGGGCGACGAGCCCCCGACGGATGCCTAACAGCTCGCAGATGTGGAGGTGCTCCCGCGTCTGGGGCATCACCCCCTCGTCGGCGGCGATGATCAGGATGACCAGATCGATCCCTCCCACGCCGGCCAGCATCGTCTTGATGAACCGTTCGTGGCCAGGCACGTCGACGACACCCAGGGTGATCCCCTCTTCGAGGCGGAGAAAGGCGAAGCCAAGCTCGATGGAGATGCCCCGCTCCTTCTCCTCTTTGAGCCGGTCGGTGTCGATGCCGGTGAGGGCCTTGACCAGGGCGGTCTTCCCATGGTCGATATGGCCCGCGGTCCCGACGATGACGTGCTTCATGGGAGGATCTCGCTGATGGTCCGGCCGGGGAAGTGCTTGAGCGTCTTCCCCTCTTCCAGGTCCTCGAAGTACGGTCCGCGCATGCCGATCCCTGGTCGTTTTAAATGATCTTCTGCCGCTTGAGATCGGCGATCTCATCCGCGCCGAGTCCCAGCCATCCCTTGAGGATCTCTTCCGTATGCTGCCCGAGCGGTGGGGGTGGGAGGAGGCCCCCCGCAGCCTCACGGCCAAGCTTGACGGGGTTGCCGAGAACCGTGAGGGGCTGGCCCGTGATCGGATGGGGCAGGGCGAGGAGCATCTCCCGGGCCTCGACCTGGGGCAGGGCGAGGGCCTGATCGATCGCGTTGACCGGCGCGGCGGGGACATTGCGCTCGGAAAAAACCGCCATCCACTCCACGGTGGTCCGGGTGTTGAGGACTTCCTCGAGGATCGGGACGAGGACTTCCCGGTGTTTCACCCGCAGCTCATTGGTGGTGAATCGCTCATCGCGGGCGAGGTCCGGCCTGCCGATCGCCTCGCACAGGACGGGCCAGAGGTAGTTGACCCCCCACAGGGCGATGACCAGATAACCGTCCCGCGTACTGAAGGCCTGGTACGGGACGACGTTGGGGTGGGCGGATCCGACCGGCTCGGGCCGCACGCCCGAGGCGAGGAAGTACTGGGCGTGGTATTGGAGCAGACTGACCTGCACGTCGAACATGGCCACATCGATCTGCTCCCCCTGGCCGGTCTTCTCCCGCCGGTACAGCGCCGCCGCGATCCCGAGCGCACCGGCCATCCCCGCGGCCAGGTCGCCGATGGGGGCGCCCATTTTCACCGGAGGGCGCCCGGGCTCGCCGGTGATGCTCATGCCCCCGGCCATGGCCTGGACGGTGAGATCGAAGGCCGGGGCATCCTTGAGCGGCCCCCAGGCGCCGTAGCCGGAGATCGCGCAGGCGATGATCCGCGGGTTCGCGGCCTTGAGGGTCGCGTAGCCGAGGCCGAGGCGGTCCATCGTCCCGGGGCGGAAATTCTCGACGACGACGTCCGCCTTCTCGACGAGGCGCAGGAAGAGCGCGCGTCCCCGCTCGGTCTTGAGATTCAGGGTCATGCTCTTCTTCCCGACGTTGCCGGCGATGAAGACGGCGCTCAGGCCGTCCTGGTAGTACAGAGTCGTGCGGCGCGCGGGGTCGCCCTCGGGCGGCTCCTCGATCTTGACCACGTCGGCCCCCAGGTAGGCGAGGAGCATGGTCCCGTACGGTCCCGAGATGATCCGGGTCAGATCGAGAACTGTGACCCCGCTCAACGCTCCCATGGCCATCCGCGCGTTGACTCCCCGTTCCTGCTGCAGGACACGGCCCCGTGATCCCCGCGTCTCCCGGGACGATTGCCGGGAGATCAGAGTATCTCGGCGGCAGAGGCGCTTCAAGTGAATTTGGAGGGCCGCGCTGTATCCGCTCGCGTGAGGCCCGTGGGGGCAGGCGAGTGTTACTCGAGGAGCGTGGCGGGGTCTGCAGGGAGGGACTTCAGGATGGATGAGGGGATGGCGTAGATCTCGGGGCGATCCTCCATCTTCGCATAGGCGAACTCCCCCTCGGTTGTGCCGACGATTAGGGTGCCGGGCGCCTTGCCGTCGTTCGTGGTCAGGGTGACGGCCGCCGCCGGCTTGTCGAGGCCGTAGCGGTGGAGGTCGGTCGGCGCTTTCGCCATCACCTTCTCCCATTTGAGATTCCTGAGCGACTCAAGGAGGTCGAGGACCGCCGAATACTTCGCCTTGCCTTCTCTCGGCTTCTTCAGTGCCCACTCCTCCTTCCGCTTTTCCAGAACGATCTCCTCGCCATTCCGGGAGAGTGCCACGCGTGTCACGTTCGGGATCTCGAAGGTCAGGAGCCGCCGGAAGCGCACGGCGGAGGGGCCCTTGCTGAGCTGCTCGTACAGGCGTGACTCCACCAGAGCCACCCCGTGGGTGTCGCCGACCCGGACATAGGCCCCTTCTCCCTTGGGCGCCCTGTTCAGGGCGAGGCTCGCCAGCGCCTTTCCCGACGCGTCACCCAGACGAACCCTCACCGCCGGGGTGTCGAGCCCAAAGGGCTTCAGTGAATGGGGCCGGTCGGTCACGAAGTCCTTGACCCGGGCGCGGCTCAGGTCCCACAGCAGGTCCCCGACGGCCCGTTGATCCGCCAAGGCCTCCTCCGGCTCCTTGATCCTCCAGGTATCCGCCTCCCTCTTGAGGAGGATCCGCCCAGCGGGACTGTGAAGCTCAATCTCGGCCACCTGTCCCTGATCGAAGGCGAGGAGCGTGCGGTCCCTGAGGGCGGCAACTCTCTCGGGAATCTCATTCAGAAAATCCTCTTTGAGCACCAGGATGGCCGGCGCCCCGGCGCGCCGGGCGTACACGCCCTCGCCTTTCTTGTGGGCCCCGAGCAGCAGCGTCGCCTCGGCTCCGCCGTCGAGGCCGATCGCGATCTCTCCCCGGGGCGGGTCGAGGCCGAGACTCTTCAGGCTCGGAGGAGGCTGGTCGAGAAACGATTTCACCTGGTCGTGGGTGAGGGCCAGGAGCAGGGCCGCAACCTTGGCGGCATCGGCCTTGACCGCGGCCGGTTCCGTCATCCGCCACTCGGTCTTTTCCTGCCGCTCGAGCCGAATCCGAAGGGAACCCGTGTGCAGGCGCACGGCCTTGACCACATTGCGGTCGAAGGCCAGGGGAGCCTTGCTCCGAAAGGCGAACGGGTCTTTGTCCAGCGATGCCCTGACCGTCGCCGGAATCAGGAAGACCTGCGACTCTCCGTGACGCCGGGCATAGACCGCAATGCCGGCGGGCGAGGGACCTCCGACCTCCAGGATGAAAGGCTGGTCCCGGTCTTTGCGATTGACGGTGAGGACGATGGCCGGCTTCTCCAGGCCGAAATCGGTCAGCGCCGTCTTGTCGGCGTCCAGGGTCCGCTCGATTTTGGCTCGGGTGAGATTCCCGAGGAGGCTGCCGATCTCCCGCTCGTCCGCGCGATCCTCGACCGGCTGGCGCATGCGCCACGCCCCCTCGTCCTTGGTCAAAGTGACGAGCCGCTCACCCCGGCGGATGCTGAACCCGGTGACCGCGCCTTCGTCGAACGCCGCCAGCTTCTTTTCGGTTTCTTTCCGCGCCTCCCGGATTTCCAGGAGATAGTAGCCTAGGCTGAGGAGTGCGAGGGCCCCGGCGAGGAGGAGGGTGGTGCGGAACCTCATGCCGACCGTCTCCGGCGGACGGCGACCGTGATCCAGGTGCCGATCACGGCGACCGGCGGGAAGATGAGCGTCGCCCAGAAGGCGAACCAGGCCTGGTTCGCGCTGAGGACGAGCGGGGTGAACTTGGACTGCCGCGGGCGGATGGCGATCAACCCTTCCTCTTCGGCGAGCCAGCTGACCGAATTGAGAAACAGGTTCCGGTTGCCCGAGAGACCCAGGTAGTTGTTCTGGACAAAGGCCGAGGTGCCGTAGGCGACGATCCCTCCCTTTTTCTGGTTCAGGGTTGAGGGTTCAGGGTTCAGGGTCTTCTCGGTTTTGGGGACCTCAGTCCTCAGTCCTCGGCCCTCGGCACTGACTTCGACCGTCGCCACCGCCCCTATCGGCACCGGACCCTGACGATCCTTCCCTTCGTCGAATGTCGCTTCTCCGCGGTCGAGCGCCGCTTTGTCGGTCTCGGCCCAGCTGTCATCGCTGGTGCGTCCCAGGACCTGCGCAGCGACTCCCGCAGGCGGCGTCGTGGCCGCATCCACGCTTCGGGCATAGGGGAGGACGGAAGCGAGGGTGAAGTCCTTGGTGATCGGGTGCGGCTCGTACCGAGTCACCACCGGGAGAAGGTAGTCCCCCCCGATGACGCGGCTGTACCGATCCACGATCACGTCGTTTCCCGCGAGAATGCCGAATTTCTTCAGGAGGTCGGCGAGGGCGGGCGCCCGAAAAGGATCGAGGAGGACCAGGAGTTTCCCCCCGCGCCTGACGTAGGCGTCGATGGCCTGCAGCTCTGTGGGGAGCAGGTCCGACAGGGGTCCGGCGCTGATGAGGACCGCCGAATCCTTCGGGACCTCCTTTTCGCGGAGGAGGAGGAGAGAGCGTACCTCGTAACCGAATTCCGTGAGGGCCTGCTTCACCTGGGCGAGACCCTGCCGTGCGGCACTGTCGAGGTCGGCCTCGCCGTGGCCCGTGAGAAAATAGAGGACCCGTCTTTCCCCGCGGAGGAGCTTCACGAGGGCGTTGGTGATCCTTTCCTCGTCCGCTCCCTGCACCTTTTCTTCCTTGCCGCCGGTCTCGAGGACGAGCGTCCCGTATGTCGTCACCCCGTACCGCTTGGTCAGGGCCGGATGGCGGTCGGGATCCACGAATTCGACGCGGAATCTGGGGGAGAAGTGGGCGTACTGGTCGAGCAGGTCTTGGGCGGCCGCCTCTACCTGCTCATCGGTGCGATAGAAGGCGACGGCGTGGACGTCTTTTTCGAGCGACCGGAGCAGCTTGATTGATTGGTCCGAGAGCGAGTGGCGTCGTCCCTCGGTGAGGTCCACCCGCAGGTTGTGACGGATGGCCAACGCCTCGACCACGACCACGATGGCCAGGAACAGGAGGAGCGCGATGGCGGTGTTCAGTCCGTAGCGGGTCCCCCGTCGGCCGATGAGGTTACGGAGCCGGGAGAGAATGCTTCCCATACCTTACCCCTTCCACCGACGGATTTCCAGGGACTTGAGTGTCGCAAAGAGGAAGAAACTCGTCATGCACACGAAATAGGCGACGTCCTTCAACTCCAACACTCCCCGGGCAAAGCTCGTGAAGTGCTCCACGATGGAGAGGTGGCGCAAGAGCACCGCCCAGTCCCCTTCGGCGAGGGACGCGGCCCATCGGATGATCCACAACAGGAGGGAGGCGGCAAAGGCAAAGGCCGCCGCCACGATCTGATTCTCTGTCAGGGAAGAAAAGAGGAGTCCCAGGGAGAGAAAGGCCATCCCCAACAGGAGCAGCCCCAAATATCCGGTGACGATGGGATAGAGCTCGGGTTCGCTCCACAGCGCGAGGAGGAGCAGATAAAGGGTCGTGGTAGAGAGGAGCACGGTATACAGCGTCGTGGCCGCCATGAACTTCCCCAACAGGATCTCCCCATCCCGCAGCGGATAGGTAAGCAGAAGCTCTAACGTTCCATGCCTCCGCTCTTCGGCGAACAGACGCATTGTCAGGAGGGGCATCAGAAACAGGACCAGTACGCTGATATTGCCGAAGAAGGGATGGAGGATACCGTCGGTGACGTTGAGGCCGCTGGTGAGGCCGGGATTCATCGAGGCCTGAAAGCTAAAAAAGCTGAAATTGATGAGAATCACGTAGAAAAAAAACCCCCCAATGGCGACGAAGATGCTAAAGACGGCATAGGCGATCGGGGAGGCGAAGTACGCCCGCATCTCTTTCTTAAAAATCGCCAAGGTTCCCACGGGACCTCCAGGTGATTAGTGGCTGGTCACCAACCACCAACCACTCGTCAGTTGTCACCAATCACTATTCACTGGTCACCGGTTCTTCGGTGACGAGGCGGATGAAGATATCCTCGAGGCTCATGTCCACCGGCCTGAGCTCCAGGAGCCCCCAGCCGCTTCCGCAAATCACGCGGGCCAGCTCCTGCCGAAGGTCCTGCGACTTTTCCGTCTCGACGAGATAACGGCACAGGGCTCCCGCGCCATCCTTCGTCTGGACCCGCAGGACCCCGTTCACCTCGCGCAGCCGCCTCGTGATCTGCTCGGGCGGCCCTTCGATCTGGAGCAGCACCTGGGTCGAGCGCTGTAGGCGCCGGGTCAGGTTCTCGGGGGTGTCCACCGCGACGATCCGGCCCTCGTTGATGATGATGACTCGCTGGCAGACCATGCTGACCTCGGGCAGAATGTGCGTGGAGAGGATGACCGTGCGTTCGCCGCGCATGTCCCGGATTAGGCTGCGGATCTCGATAATCTGTTTCGGATCGAGCCCGATGGTGGGCTCATCGAGGATGAGGACGGGGGCATCGCCCAGCAGGGCCTGCGCGAG
>DASRUH010000146.1:0-5612 GCA_035655535.1 Methylomirabilis sp. (SeqCode) | reverse complement strand
TTTCTCAGGCCTCGAGGCGGTTCGCGACCTGTACCGGTCCGCCATTCGGGCGGCGATGATCCCCACCATCAACGCCATGCTGGCCGTCGGGATCGTCCAGCTCCCCGGGATGATGACCGGGCAGATCCTTTCCGGAACCTCACCCCTGATCGCGGTGAAGTATCAGGCGCTCGTCATGCTGATGATCACCTGCGCCGTCGCCCTGAGCTCCTTCCTCTTCCTCCGCCTTGCCCTCAGACGCTACCTCACTCCCGCCCACCAGCTTCGCCGGTCGCTGATCCAGTAAACCATCCGATCCGGATGATCCCATAGACACCAAGAAAACGCCGGTGATGCCTCCATGCCGGTCCCTGGCTCGGCCGCTCCGGCTGCATTTCCTCACACACCGGGTGCTCTCCCACATTGACCGCATGGACGGATACTGGGCGGTCAGGCAAAAGGCGGTCTGGGACGGTCTCGCCAAGAAGCGTTGAGCGATGCCGCACAATCCTTCCGTTCCCGCTACAATGTCGGGTATGCTATAAGCCGAGCGATTCCCCAGTCGGCGGACCACTCGCTCACGATGTGGGGGAACGGCAAATATGACGGCAGGTCCCGGGCGACTCGCGGAGCTGGCCCGTCTCTTTCTCAAGCTCGGCCTCATCGGCTTCGGGGGGCCGGCGGCGCACATCGCCATGATGGAAGAGGAGGTGGTCGAGCGCCGCCGCTGGCTCACGCGCGAACACTTTCTGGACCTCGTGGGGGCCACCAACCTGATCCCCGGACCGAACTCGACGGAGATGGCGATCCATGTCGGGTATCTCCGGTGCGGGTGGGCCGGGCTGGCCACGGCCGGCATCTGCTTCATCCTGCCTGCGGTCCTGATCACCACCGGCTTCGCCTGGGCTTACGTCACATTCGGGAGCCTCCCCGAGGTCGTCCCCTTCCTCTTCGGGATCAAACCGGCGCTGATCGCCATCATCCTTGCCGCCGTGTGGCGGCTCGGCCGCACCGCCGCCAAAGATACGCCACTGCTGGGTCTCGGATGCGCGGTGGCGGTCGCCTCGCTCCTCGGCCTCAACGAAATCGCGGTCCTCGTCCTCGGCGGCGTGACGGGGATGCTGTGGTTCGGGCGGGCCGGCAGCCTGGCGGCACTGGCCTGGGTATCCGCAAGCGCGACCGGCAGCGCGGCGGCGGCTGCCGGGGGTGCCGGCGCAGCAGGAGCAACCGTCTCCCTGGCAAAACTCGGACTGTTCTTCCTCAAAGTCGGGGCTGTGCTGTACGGCAGCGGCTACGTCCTCGTGGCCTTCCTCGAGGGGGGGCTTGTCCGCGATTACGGCTGGCTCACCGAGGCACAGCTCATGGACGCGATCGCCATCGGTCAGCTCACGCCCGGCCCCGTCCTGTCGACAGCCACGTTCGTCGGCTACATCCTCGCGGGCGTTCCCGGCGCGGCGGTGGCGACGGCGGGCATTTTTTTGCCGTCTTTCCTCTTCGTGGCCGCGCTCAGCCTCGTGTTGCCCCGGCTGCGCCGATCGCGATGGATGGCGGCCTTCCTCGACGCGGTGAACATGAGTTCGGTGGCATTGATGGCGGCGGTCACGGTGAAACTCTCGGTCTCGACACTCACCAACTGGCCCGCATGGGTCATTGCGCTGGCGGCGGCGGGGGCCGGGCTGCGCTGGAAGCTCAACGCGACCTGGCTGGTGCTGGCGGGGGCCGTCATCGGGCGGGTGTTGTGGGCGTGGACCTGAAGACTCCGGGCGTCGGCTCGAGTTGATCTCCAGCGGCGATTCGGCTAGGATAAAGCACTTTTCTCGGGGGGGACGGTGCAGTACCGCGTCGTTATCTTCGATCTATTCGATACGCTGGCGGACTTCGAACGCGGCCGCCTCCCGGTCATCCACCTCAACGGCGAGGCGATCCGCTCGACGAGTGCGGTGATCTACCCCCTCTTTGCCGCGCGGCATAGCCACGTCTCCCTGGAAACCTTCTACCAGGCGTTCCGGAACAGCTTCGAGGAGGCGGCCCGTCTGCGCGAAGCAGAGGCGCGCGAGGTCTCCGCCCGCGAGCGCTTTCACCTGTTCTTCCAGATGCTGGGGATTCCCGTCGCTCCGGAGAATGAGCCCTTCCTGTCGCGGCTCCTGGATGCCCACATGGCCTGCATCGCGGAGGTCGTGCACGCCCCGCCCGAGCACCGGGACCTGCTCGCGTGGCTGAAGCCCCGCTATCGCCTCGCGCTCATCTCCAACTTCGACCACGGTCCGACCGCCCGCCGCATCCTCCACCGGGCCGGGATGACCCCCTTTTTCGAGCTGATCCTCATCTCCGAGGAGATCGGACGGCGAAAGCCAGACGCGGCCATCTTCGATGCCGCGTGTCAGACCCTCGGGATCGCCCCGTCCGAGGCGGTCTTCGTCGGAGACAGCCCGAGCATCGACGTGGCGGGGGCGAAGGGAGCCGGCATGGGAGCCATCTGGCTCAATCGAACCGGAGAGACTCTCGACGCCTCGCTCCCGCCCCCGGACCACACCGTCATGCGGCTGGATGAGATCAGGGCCATCCTGTGACCCGGTTGGACACCGCTTCTCGGCGGAGGCCCGCCGAAGGATCCGGGGATGTCCAGTCCCGCCCTACCGGCGTTGCTCGATGGGGATGAAATCGCGTTTGCCGTGCCCGATGTAGAGCTGGCGCGGACGGGCGATCTTCTGCTCGGGATCGAGCAGCATCTCTTGCCACTGGGCGATCCAGCCGGGCGTCCGGCCGATGGCGAACAGGACCGGGTAGATCTCCACGGGAAAGCCCATCGCCTCGTAGATCATCCCCGTGTAGTAGTCCACGTTGGGATACAACCGCCGCTTGACGAAGAAATCGTCCTCCAGGGCGATCCGCTCGAGCTCCAAGGCGATGTCGAGAAGGGGATTCGTTCCTGCCACGGAGAAAACCTCATATGCCATCTTCTTGATGACCATGGCCCGCGGGTCGTAGCTCTTGTAGATCCGGTGGCCAAAGCCCATCAGGAGCGCCTCGCGCGCCTTGACCTTCTTGATGAACTCCGGAACCTTGTCCTTGGAGCCGATCTCCCGAAGCATGCGGAGGACCGCCTCATTGGCCCCGCCGTGCAGCGGCCCGTACAGCGCCGCCGTCGCCGCCGCCACCGCGGAGTAGGGATCAACGTGGGAGCTCCCGACGCTCCGCATGGCATTGGCGCTGCAGTTCTGCTCGTGGTCCGCATGGAGGATAAACAGCACGTCCAGGGTCTTCTCCATCACCGGACTCGGCTTGTACTTGAGCTCCGTCATCTTGAAGAGCATGTTGAGAAAGTTGCCGGCGTAGGAGAGATCGTTATCCGGATAGGCGTAGGGCATACCCCGGCTGTAACGGTAGGCGAAGCCGGCGAGGGTCGGCATCTTGGCGATGAGGCGGTAGATCTGCCTCTGCCGGTTGG
Source organism: Methylomirabilis sp. (SeqCode) (assembly GCA_035655535.1). Taxonomy (GTDB): domain Bacteria; phylum Methylomirabilota; class Methylomirabilia; order Methylomirabilales; family CSP1-5; genus CSP1-5. The sequence continues at coordinate 2,185 of DASRUH010000146.1, read as the reverse complement.
CCGGGTCCATAATATTCTTGGCGTCAGGGTAGAAGGTGGACAGCGCCCCGACCGTCCCGACGAGGATCCCCATCGGATGCGCGTCGTAGTGGAACCCGTCCATGAACTTCTTGATGTTCTCGTGGATCATCGTGTGGTGCGTGATGTGGTACCTCCAGTCCTCGAGCTGCGCCCGGCTGGGTAGTTCGCCATGGACGATCAGATAGGCGGTTTCGAGGAAATGGCTTCGCTCGGCCAATTGCTCGATGGGGTAGCCCCGGTACCGGAGAACCCCCTTCTCGCCGTCGATGAAGGTTATCGTGCTCTTGCAGGAGGCTGTATTCATGAAGGCGGGATCGTAGCTCAGGAGGCCGAAGTCCTCCTCGGCCACCTTGATCTGCCGCAGATCCATGCCCCGAATGGCCCCGTGCTCGATCGGGATCTCGTACGTCTTACCAGTGCGGTTGTCCGTAATGGTCAAGGTGTCTTTCGGCATCGCTCTGCTCCTTTCAACCGATGCGACTGTGTCCCTCGATCGAGTCGTACCGTCCCACCCCTCATGCTGAAGTATGCCACACCGACGGCGGAACGCAACTCCGCACAACGGCTTTCGCTTACCGCATTCCGCTTCGCTTCTCCACCAGGAGGACGCAGTCCCTCGCGCGCGCCGTGATCGGGGCGTACACCCCCCGGGCGATCAGTCGCGGAACCATGACGCTCGCGCCGAGCCCGATCATTTGAACCGGCAGCCCCAGGAAGTCCGGCAGGTTTTCGAGGGTCACTCCCCCCTCGACCATCACCGGGAGAGGGGGCAAGGCTTCGAGGACCGCCCGGAGAAACCGGGAACCGCCCAGGGCCTCCACCGGGGAGATCCGCACCACGTCCGCCCCGGCCCGGTGCACGCTCCAGATTTCGGAGGGGGTAATCGCTCCGAGCACACTCACCACCCCCGCCTCCCGGCACAGGGGAATCAGGCTGACTTCACCCACGGGGCAGACCAGGAAGCGCGCCTGAGCCATGAGCGCCATCTCGGCCTGCTCCTTCGTCAAGACCCCACCGGCGCCGACGGTGACCTGGGGTTTCGACGCCAGGGTCGTGATAACCCGGACCGCCTCGGGTACCGCGAGGGCGATCTCCAGGGTCGTGATCCCCCCTGCAACGGCTGCCTCGGCGCTCGCCAGGGCCTGTTCCGGAGTCTTCGTCCGGACGACGGCGATGAGCCTGCGTCGGACCATCCCTCCCAGGATGGCTCCTGCATCCATCGTCGCTCCCTGCGCCCCCCGCACCCCGCCGGCCACTCCCGCCCTCCTCATCCGCCCTCCCCGGGGCTTCGGAGCCCAAGGAACCCACGACAGAAACTTCATCGCCAGATGGCGGGAGCCTCATCCCGTGGCGTGACAGACCGTTACCTGCTGCGTCTTGGGGGACCTCCGGTGGGTCCTGTGGGGGACCCCCCTATGGAGTGTATCCCGTGCGGAGGAAATTGCCAACCCCTTCCAGCCCGTCTCTCGGGTAGGACACCCGGACCGCTCGAAGGGCTCACGGCCCGGTGCAGAATGTGCTATGATCCTCTCCGTGCACGTCTGAAGGGGAGGGGGGCATAATGCCGTACAAGGTTTACGGGGTCAATTTCCTGGTTCAGGTCCTCTCGCAACCACCAGCAGGCGTGTCGATCCACTGCCCACGGGGCTCCCCGATCCGGTACGGTCGGGTCGTGGCCACGGGAGATGGGTTCGACGCCGGGGCCAACGCCTTTCGGGAGATGCCCCAAGTCGGATCCCTGGTAGCCTTCGAGGAGAGCCCCGAGGGCGTGGAAGGCCACTACTTCTACGTGGGGGATGAGGAGTTACGCGTCCTCCATCTGGACGCGGTGATTATCGCCTACCCGCAGGAGTAACCCCTTTCCGCCCGCCCTGCGCACGGAGCCGACGACACCTGCGATTGGATCATGGGGAGGATGAACGCCGCGGAGGCCTGACGGTAGTCAGCAAGAGGAACGCGTACACCCCCCTATGATCCGGCTCGCGGACGTCACCAAGATCTACCGCAAAGGGGCAGAACGGGTTCCGGCCCTCCAGGGTGTCACCCTGGAGGTCCCTCGTGGTGCGTTCGTGGCCGTGACCGGGCCGAGCGGCTGCGGCAAGAGCACGCTCCTCCATCTGATGGCCGGCATCGACCGGGCGACCAGCGGCGAGGTGTGGCTCGA
>DASRUH010000145.1:0-2887 GCA_035655535.1 Methylomirabilis sp. (SeqCode) | reverse complement strand
TGTAAGTTCTCCGAGGACGGACGGGCACGCCGCCGACTGGACCCGCCGATTCAGGCCGGCGCCAGGCGTTGCGTATAAGCAGGGGCGGGGGGACAGTGGGCAAGGCGGTCGACGACACCTGAAAGAGAACGGAGCAGCCATGGACCTCGTGGATGATCAGATGTGCTTCGTCTGCGGGAAGAAAAATGTTGCCGGCCTTCAGCTTGACTTCGAGCTCGTAGGGCAGACGGAGGTGCGCACGAGTTTCCTCCCGACCAAACAGTTTCAGGGGTTTCGGGACATCGTGCACGGCGGCATCATTTCCACCATCCTGGACGAGGTGATGGTGAATGGATTGTGGCTCCGGGGGGTGCCCGTGGTGACGGGAAAGCTCGAGGTGCGGCTCAAGCACCCTGCGAGGGTGGGCGAGCGTTTGCACTTTGCCGGGCGGATTCTCCGGGACGGCGGCAAGACGGTGGAGGCGGCCAGTGAGGCGGCCACGGCCGACGGTGTGATTGTGGCCGAGGCCCGGGGACTCCTGGTCAAGGTCGACGCGTGAGAATCATCACGCTCCTGACCGACTTCGGGAGCGCCGACCCGTTTGTCGGAATGATGAAGGGAGTCATCCTGGGAATCGCCCCTCGGGTTCACGTTGTCGACCTCTGCCACGAGGTGTCACCGCAGGATGTGCTCGAGGCGGCGTTTCTCCTCCACTGTGCCTACCGCTACTTCCCCACAGGGACGATTCACGTGACCGTGATCGATCCTGGTGTTGGAGGTCGGCGCAAGGCCCTCGCGGCCGAGGGACGCCATGGCTGCTACGTGGCCCCCGACAACGGGGTGTTGAGTTATCTCTTTGCCTCCGGAGAGATCCAGCGGGTCGTGGAAATCAGCGAGGCGAAATATTTTCTCCGTCCGGTAAGCCGGACCTTTCACGGGCGGGATATCTTTGCTCCGGTCGCCGCGTACCTGGCGCGTGGCGGCGGGATCGAGCGCTTCGGGTCCGTCACGACGCGGTACGTGCGCCTCACGGTGCCCGTGCCGCACAAGCGAGGCGCCGGGGTGCTTGAGGGCGCCGTGCTCCATGTCGACCGCTTTGGAAATCTCATGACGAATGTCTCCGCCGGCGAGGTCGGGAAGCTGGGCTCACGCCAGGGGATCACGGTCACGATCAAGGACCGCACCATTCGTGGGCTTCAGCAGAGCTACGACCGCCTTCAATCCGGCGCGGTGGGGGCCATCCTGGGCAGTGCAGGGTACCTGGAGGTCTTTGCCAATCAGGAGAGTGCGGCACGTCTCCTGGGGGTCGGGCGGGGGGCTTTGGTTCGGGTGGAGGCGCGACGGCGCTCGCGCCGGCGATGACCGACGACCAATGGGAGAAGTGAGAAGTGAGGGGTGAGAGGTAAGAGGTAAGAGGTGATAGGTGAGAAGTGACTGGTGGCTGGTGAATGGTGGCTTCCACCAACCACTAAACACGAACCACCAATCACGAACCACCGACCACCGATGGATCCTATCCGGTGTCATCGGTGGTCAATGGGCGGGAGAGCCAGAAGCGGAGCAGGGGGAGCATGAGTAATAGCAGGGCCCATCCCAGGGGGCGGGACAGTATCCCCCCGTGCCCGTAGAGCCATTCGATCCCGCTCCGTTCGCGTAGCAACAGGCCGTCGATCTTGCCGAGGAAGACCCACCCGGCGTGCAGGCCGATGGCGAACGGAAGCGAGCGGCTCCAGAGATATGCGAACGCGAGGACGACGCCGAGGAGGGTGAGGCCGAGGAAGGAGGAGACAGTTGCAGGATCGGCCAGCGGGGCCGCGTGAGCGAGGAAGGCGCGGAGGCCCACGTCGAAGCTGGCGCCGAAGCTGACCGGAACTGACGCGCGGAGGAAGTGGACGGCGGAGAAGAGCGTGCTGCTGATGAGCACCGCCGGAACTTTGGAATGCGCGGTCAGTAGGCTGCCGAGGAGGACGCCTCGGAAGATCGTTTCTTCGATCGCTCCCACCACGAGGCCGGTGACGAAGCCGCGGCCGACCCGCCAGGCCCAATCTGGTGGGACGCGCAGCGCGATGGATCGCTCACCCAGCAACAGGAGATTGATCAGGAAGAAGGCGAAGGTGAGGCACCCGAGCGCCCAGCCGCTGCCCAGTTGGCGAGCGGGACGGTTGTCGAATGGGATTTTCCGAAGGGGGATGAGTCCGAGCCACGACCGCCCGAAGTAGCCGACGAAGAGGGTGAGCGCGAGGAGGAGGCGGCGATAGACACGGCCGAAGTCGTAGATTCCTGTGTTCTCGTCAAAGTCGAAGAGGGGCGAGGTCCCGGGAAATGTCCGGAGGAGCCAGTCGGCCCCCGACTTGACCAGGGGGGCCCCGATGATGCTCAGGCCGAGGATCGCAATCGCCAGACACACGAGTCGGCTCAGTCGCACACCTATGCCTCCGTCAGCGTGGCGGGGGCGCATTATATCAGAGGGCCGAGCCGCGTCAACGCCTGCGGGGGCTTGGCATAAATCGTGCACCGGCGGCGTATGCACGTGAGGCGCGAAAATATGTCAGACAATGCACCGGTGGTGAGGCTGCTGATGGGTTTCCGGACCTTCGGCCTCCTGCTGTTGCTTCTCTTCGCGATTCCCGGCTGGGCCCAGAGCGCGGGTTTCGACGAGGTGCGAGAGGCGGTCGCGGTTTGGCAGCGCGTCTTTCAGCGCCTGCCGGCTCTCGAGAAGTTTGTTCAGGAAGGCAAGGCGCCGGCCGGCCCGACCGTCGATGCGATTGAGGCACAGCTAGAGGAGGTGAGTCGGAAGGAGGCCTCCAACCCGTTTCTGCCCCTGGCTCGGGGTGCGCTCCTGACGCTCACCAAACGAGGAGCAGTGGCGCCGGCGGCGGCCGAAGCTTCCCAACGGGCCGGGGACCGG
>DASRUH010000144.1:0-2215 GCA_035655535.1 Methylomirabilis sp. (SeqCode) | reverse complement strand
TGCCTGGGTCGACGAGGGCCTTTGGCCCATGCGGGAAGACACACGGGGCTGGCAGGATCCCCGGCAATCGCGAATGCTGACGAGTCTGTTGACCACAGATCCTTCAGAGCTGAGCCTCGCGCCCTGACGGCAGGCGGCCTGAAGGATCCGCCCGCCGGCATCGAGTTCTACTCGTCGAAGAGGAACGTCGATTCCGCGTAGTAGCGGACGTGCCTGCCCCCCACCCGATCGCGGATCCAATCGGCGAGCGCCTGCTGTTTTTCTTCGGCGGGCCTGTCGTCGGCCAGCATGGATAGCGGATAGTTGAGCCGCAGGGCCCTTGGCGAGATCACAAAGCGCGTCAGGCCGGCGGGGAATAGCAGCCCCATCGAGGCAGCCTCGACGACCTCTTCCACCACGAAACTCCGAAAGACCACCAGCGCCGAGAAGTCCGGGTAGATCTCTCCCAGGCTTCGAGGCGAGGCTGTGCTTAGCCGATCGATTCGGCCCAGGCCCAGGTAGCTGGCGACCAGTCGCTGCAGATTGCGCACTCCCCACACCAGCGGGGCCGTCTCCCCCACCACCTCGCTCACGCTCCCGGAGGGGAAGACAATATATGCCGAGGTGCCGCCGGTGCTCAAGTTGAATGCCGCCCGGTCTACGTCGGAGGGGACAAGGGCCAGATCCGGGTAGCGCTCGATAGCCTCGATGAGGGCCTCCCTGGTCGCGCCGCTTAAGACGTGGTTCCAGGTGAGGAGTTGCACCGAGGAACTGCCGGGGTGGACCACCTGCACAAGCCCGTGAGGCAGCTGCATCATCCGGAAGGCCACCGTCCGATTGGCCCCGTCGAGCACGACGAAACGCCCGCTGCGGTCACCGGCCAGGATCGCAACCGGCGGATTGCGGAGGATTCCCTCCTGACGGAGTCGCTGGATTAGGGACGCGGTCCGGCTCTCATCCACCTGCTCGTGAGGCAGGAGTGAGGAAGTGGGGACGATTCGCAGGTCGGGGAGGTCGGGGAGGCCCCTCATGCTTTCTCGGGGGCGGCGAGGAACTCCAGGGCGTCGATCACGGTCAGGATCCCCTGGGGGCGGCGAAGCTCATCGATGAGCACCACGACCTTGGCCCGAAGAAGGTCGGGCAGCACGTCCTCCAGAGGAGCGTCGGCCGAGGCGGAGCGGACCTCGCGACTCAAGATGCTCTCGATCGTCTCCTCCGGGCGGTGTTCATGCCCTGCTCGCACGATGTGGTCCAGCAAATCGACCTCGGAGACGAGACCGGCCAACGAGCCGTCGGCGCTGACGACCGGCGTCTGCGAGATCCCATACTGGCGCATCCTGGCAATGACGTCGAGCATGGTATCGGCGGGGGAGGCCGTAACCAGAACGGGCAGCCCACGCGCCTTTGACACATCTCGAGCGGTCACCCGGTGCCGCTCGGCTTCCACCAGGCCGTGCTCCCGCATCCAGTCGTCATCATAGAACTTGCTCAAATAGCGAGAGCCCGAATCTGGAAGGATTACGACCACCAGGCGCTCCGGCCCCAGGTTGCGCGCGATCTGGATCGCGCCGGCCAGGGCCGAGCCCGAGGATCCGCCACAGAAGATGCCCTCCTCGCGCACCAGTCGCCTGGCCCACTGAAAGGCCTCTGCGTCCCCAACCTGGACGACCTCATCCACCAGGCTGAGGTCGAGGGTGGAGGGGATGAAGTCTTCTCCGATCCCCTCGACCTTGTAGGCGTAGGTCTCCAGCCCCTCAGTGTTCCCGCCGCGTTTCCAGGCGTCGTACAGGAGCGAGCCGACGGGGTCCACGCCCACGATGCGGACGCGGGCATCCCGATCCCGCATGAAGCGGGCTATCCCCGTGATCGTTCCCCCGGTGCCCATCCCGGCAACAACGTCGGTGACTCGCCCCTCCGTCTGCTCCCAGATTTCGGGGGCGGTGGTCCGGTAGTGCGCGTCGGGATTCTCCGGGTTGTGGTACTGATTGGCGAGGACCGCGCTGGGGGTCTCCTCGACGATGCGGCGCGAGACCGAGTAGTAGGACCGCGGGTCGTCCGGTGCGACGGCCGTCGGGGTGATGACGACCCTGGCACCGAATGCGCGCAGCAGGCGGATCTTCTCCTCGCTCATCTTGTCGGGCATGACGAAAACCGCCTGATACCCTTTGAGGGCGCAGGCGATGGCCAGCCCCACCCCGGTATTCCCCGAGGTGGCCTCGACCACCGTGCCACCGGG
>DASRUH010000143.1:0-2905 GCA_035655535.1 Methylomirabilis sp. (SeqCode) | reverse complement strand
CAGGCGGCGGCAAGCCTGGCCCAGCTGGGTTACGACGTCCTCGTCCTTGAAGAGCATCCGCAGATTGGAGTGCCGACCACGTGCTCAGGCCTCATCGGGGCAGAGGCCTTTGAGCGATTCGACCTCCCCCGCGCCTCGGTCATCAGGGGATTCGATTCCGCGACCTTCTATTCGCCCAAAGGGAGCTCCGCGACGGTCGGCGCAGGCCGGGTGATGGCGTATGTCGTGCGCCGGTGCGAGTTTGATCAGACCATGGCGCAGAGGGCGATGGCCTGCGGCGCGACGTACCTCCTGTCGGTGCAGTGTGTCGGGCTGGAGGCGGGTCAGGATCATGTCACGGTGGCGGCGATCCAGCGGGGACCCGAGGGGGCCGGCCGGCCGGTCAGCTTCACGGCGCGGGCCGCCGTGGTCGCGACCGGCGTGCGCTATGGGCTGCTCGGACGCCTGGGACTCGATCGCCCCGCGACGTTCCTGCAGGCCGCCCAGGCCGAGGTAAGCATGGACGGGGTGGATCGCGTGGAAGTCTACCTGGGGCGCGAGGTCGCCCCCGGGAACTTCGCCTGGGCCATTCCGGCCGGCCCCATGGTGCGGCTGGGCGTCTGTAACGGCAGCGGAGTCCGCCAGTACCTGCACCGGTTTCTCGAGCATCCGGCCATCGCCCCTCGCCTCCGCGGACCCGTGACGGCCGTCAAGCGCAAGGCGATTCCCATCGCCAACATCTCCCGGAGCTTTCGCGAGAGGATCCTGCTGGTGGGGGATGCGGCGGGACAGGTGAAGGTGACGACGGGCGGAGGGATCTCGTATGGCATCCTGTGCGGCCATCTGGCGGCGGCCGCATTGGACCGGGCGTTTGGTCTCGGGGATCTCAGCGAGCGGGTCTTGGCGGATTACGAGCGGCGATGGCGCCAGGAGATCGGCGTCGAGCTCCGCGTCGGATCGTTCTTCCGGCGTCTCGGGGGAATGATGTCGGACGAGCAGATCGACCGGCTCATCCGCGCCTACCATGACTCCGACCTCCCCGAGCTGGTGTGCCGGTGGGCGGATTTCGAGCGGCATCGGAAGTTCATCCTGGCGCTGTGTCGCTCGCACGTCTTTTTCCAGCTGGTGTGGGGGTGTTTTCGCCGGAGGGCGCTCTCGTGAGCGCATCCGGGGCGCGAGGGAAGGCATGATGCGTGATCGAATGGAGCGGCCGGCCCCGGTCCCCTCCCCCGAGCTGCTGACCGGATTTGCGCGCCGCAGGATCCTCGTTCTCGGCGACGTCATGGCGGACGAATATATCTGGGGGACCGTCTCGCGGATCTCCCCGGAGGCCCCCGTCCCCATCGTCGAGGTGGCGGACGAAAGCATCCGCCTGGGGGGCGCGGCCAACGTGGTGGCCAACATCCGGGCTCTCGGCGGCCAGGCGGATCTCATCGGGGTCGTGGGGGCCGACGCGATGGCGGAACGGCTGATCCACGAGGTCGAGCAGCTCGGGATCAAATCCGACGGCATGGTCGTGGATCGGTCGCGGAAAACGACCATCAAGACGCGGGTTGTCGCCGGAGGGCAGCACGTGGTACGATTCGACCGGGAGTGCGCGGAGGAGCTGACCAATGAAGTCCGGGGAAAGATCGCGGCCGTGGTCCGGGAGCGGCTCCCCTCGAGCGATGCCCTGGTCATCTCCGATTACGGCAAGGGCGTCATCACCCGCCAGCTCCTGCAGGAGGTCCTGCCCCCGGCGCGGGCGCGCGGGGTGGTCATCGTGGTCGATCCAAAGATCAACCACTTCGATCTGTATCGCGAGGTCACGGTGCTGACCCCCAACCACCGGGAGGCGGCCGCCGCCTGGGGACGTCCCATCCGGAGCGAGGCCGACGTCATTGCGGCGGGCCGACACCTCCTCGAGGCACTGGGGGCCCAGGCGGTCCTCATCACCCGGGGAGAGAAGGGCATGTCGTTATTCGAGGCCACCGGGCGGGTGACCCACATCCCGGCGGTGGGCATAGAGGTGTTTGATGTGACCGGGGCGGGGGACACGGTGGTCGCCACTTTGGCCCTGGCCCTCGCCTCGCAGGCGAGCATGGTGGAGGCGGCCCAGATCGCCAACCACGCGGCGGGCATCGTGGTGGGAAAGCGCGGCACGGCGACGGTGAGTGTGGCGGAGCTGAGGCGAGGCTTGCAATGCACGGAGGATTAGGATGGTGAAGGCGGTGGGCGTCATTCCGGCCCGCTACGCCTCCTCCCGATTTCCCGGCAAGGCACTGGCCCCGCTGTGCGGGCGTCCCCTCGTCCAACACGTCTATGAACGGGCCCGTCGGAGCACGACGCTGTCGCAGGTACTGGTGGCGACGGATGACGTCCGGATCCGCGACGTGGTGCTCGGGTTTGGGGGGGAGGTGCGGCTGACGGCGGCGCATCATCCCTCTGGAACCGATCGCGTCGCCGAGGTCGCCGCATCCCTCTCCGCTGATGTGGTGGTCAACATCCAGGGGGACGAACCCCTCATCGAGCCGGCCATGATCGATGAGGCGGTGACCCCCTTTTTTATGGATGCCGACCTCAGGATGGGGACGTTGTGCCGGCGCCTGGAAGCGGAGGACGAATGGCAGAGCCCCCATGTCGTCAAGGTGGTCCGGGACTGCCGCGGATTCGCCTTGTACTTCTCCCGCGCCCCCATCCCCTACCACCGCGACTCGCGTGCAACGTGCAACGTTCAAGGTTCAACGTGTGAAGGTCCGGACATCGGAGTGCGGACCTCAGACACCGAGCGTCGCACGTTGAACGTTGAACATCGAACACTGTACTACAAGCACATCGGCCTCTATGTGTACCGGAGAGACTTTCTCCTCGAGCTTGCCCACCTCGCGCCCACGCCGCTCGAGGAGACGGAGCGGCTTGAACAGTTACGGGCACTCGAGTACGGGTA
>DASRUH010000142.1:0-19637 GCA_035655535.1 Methylomirabilis sp. (SeqCode) | reverse complement strand
CCTGCCGGTGCCCGGCGAGCCCCTCGGACCCCCCGGCGTGTACGGCGACGACCGGGTCTTTGTCTCCATCGCAACGCCCGGGGGATCGGATGCGGAGACCGAAGCCAAGCTCAGGGCGCTCGAGGCTGCCGGACATCCGGTGGTGCGCCACGCGCTGCAGGATCCCCTGAGCCTGGGCGCGGAGTTCTTCGTCTGGGAGGTGGCGACGGCGCTCGTCGGGGCGCTCCTTCGCATCAACCCGTTCGATCAGCCCAACGTCCAGGAGAGCAAAGACAATACCAACAGGCTCCTCGAGGTCTACCGCAGGCAGGGGAAGTTCCCCGAGCAAGAGATCCTCGTCGAAGCGGACGGCTGCCGCATCACCGGCGACGCTGCGACGCGGGCCGCGGCGCGCGAGACGCATCGGCCGCGAACGCCGTCGGCGTATCTCAGGGCGCATCTCGCACGGGCGGGCACCGGCGACTACGTGGCCTTGACCGCCTTCATCCCGGAGACGCCGGCCCACGACGATCTGCTCGGGGTGATCCGGACCCGCATCCGCGACGCGCTGAAGGCGGCGACCACCGTCGGCTATGGGCCGCGGTTCCTGCACTCGACGGGGCAACTGCACAAGGGAGGGCCGGATCGCGGGGTCTTCATCCAGATCACGGCCGATGACCCCCGCGACCTTGCGATTCCGGGCGAGCCGTTCTCCTTCAGCGTGCTGAAGCACGCCCAGGCCCTCGGAGACTTGGAATCCCTCCTCAAACGGGGTCGGCGAGTGATCCGCTTCCACGTGGGGCACGAGACCGAGGCCGGCCTGCGTACGCTTCTCGGTGCGGTGCAGGAGGGGCTTGCTACACAGGTGGCTGGTGGTTAGTGGTTGGTGATTGGTGGCTGGTGACGAGTGGCTAGTGGCTGGTGGTTAGTGATTGGTGAGTAGCGGATCTGGGTGCGGGGCACGAGGAACGTGATTCTTGCGGGGGATATCGGAGGAACCAAGACGATCGTCGCGCTCTTCGAGGATGCGGGGGGTGGTCTGCGCGTCCTTCGCGAAGAGACTTTTCCCAGCCGGAGCCACGAGGGACTCGCACAGATCCTTGAGGCGTTTCGTGCCCGGGAGCCGCTCCCGCCGCTCCGGGGCGCCTGTTTCGGGGTAGCGGGCCCTGTGTTCGACGGCCGGTGCGAGGCGACGAACCTCCCCTGGGTCATCGACGCGAAAGCCCTGCGGGGAACGCTGGGACTCGAGCGCGTGGCGGTCATTAACGATCTCGTCGCGACGGCCTACGGCATTCTCGATCTCAAGCCCGACGAGGTCGTTGTCCTCAATGAGGGTCGACCCCATCCCGAGGGAAACAAGGCCCTCATTGCCGCCGGGACGGGGCTGGGGGAGGCCATCTTGTTCTGGGACGGTACGCGGTACCGCCCGGTGGCCTCGGAAGGGGGACACGCGGACTTCGCCCCGCGCAACGTCCTCGAGATCGAGCTCCTCCGGTACCTGCTGAAGAAGCATCACCGGGTCAGCTACGAACGGGTGCTCTCGGGGCCAGGGATCCTCAACATCTATTCTTTCCTGAAAGAGGCGGGACACGGGGAGGAGGCCGTCTGGCTCCGCGAGCGATTTCATGGGCAGGACCCCAGTGTGGTCATCACGGACGCCGCCATGCGGGGGGAGAGTGACCTCTGCGTCAAGGCGCTCGGCCTCTTTGTCTCGCTGTATGGCGCGGAGGCGGGGAACCTGGCGCTCAAGGCGCTCGCCACCGGGGGGGTGTACGTGGGGGGCGGCATCGCCCCGAAGATCCTCGATCGCCTCATGGACGGCACGTTCATGACGGCCTTCACCGACAAGGGGCGGCTCTCACCTCTCGTCACGAACATGACGGTGCGTGTCGTCCTCAACCCCCAAACGGCGCTCCGCGGCGCTGCCCGATGTGCCACGGTCCTCACACTATGACAATGGTCACCCGCGCTGACGGCGGCCGGTCCCAGGGGCGCGGGATCCCGGGTCTCCGCGTCTGATGGGGTGTGCGGGATGATCGTCTGGGTCTCGACAGGGCTTTTCCTGCTGGTTGCGGTGATGGTGGCGCTGGACCTCGGGGTGTTCCGGCCGAAAGGGCACGCCCTGTCCACGACCGAGGCCATCGTATGGAGCGCTTTCTGGGTCGTCGTCACATTCGTCTTCAATGCCTCCATCTTCCTGATCGACGAGCCTACGTGGCTCGACATCGGTCGCCTCCTCGGGCAGGAGGTCGGAGGCCCGGGGGCGGCCCTGACCTTCTTGACCGGCTATCTCGCCGAGAAGTGTCTGAGCGTCGCCAACATTTTTGTCATCGCCCTGATCTTCGCCTACCTCCGTCTCCCGCTTATGGCGCAGCAGCGCGTGCTGATCTGGGGTGTCCTCGCCGCGGTCCTCATGCGCGGCGTCATGATCGCGCTGGGTCTGGTGCTCGTCCCGCGCCTGCCGTGGCTCGCCTACCTCCTCGGTGGGCTGCTGATGCTGACCGCCGCCAAGATCCTCATCGCCCGCCACGACAATCTCGAGCCGAGCAAGAACCCGGCGGTCTGGATGGTGCGCCGATGGTACAGCGTAGCTCCGCATGACGATGCCCGACGGTTCTTCGCGCGCCTCGAAGGCCAGCCGGCGGTGACGCCGCTCTTCCTCGCCCTCCTCATGGTTGCCACCACGGACCTCGTCTTCGCGATCGACGCGGTCCCGGCCATCTACGCCGTCACCGGGGATCCCTTTCTGGTCATCACCTGCAACCTCTTTGCCGTCCTCGGCCTGCGGGCATTGTACTTTGCCGTGGCGGGCATCTTGGAGAAATTCCAGTACATGAAAATGAGCCTGGTCTTCGTTCTTGCTTTCCTGGGGGTCCAGATGTTGCTCGTCCGCTCCCATCCGATCCCGACGGCCCCGGTGCTTGCCGTCCTCGCCGGCATCCTGGCCGTCGGCCTGGTGGCGTCGATCGCCGGTGCCTGGCGCGACACGGCCGCCTTGGCCTCTCCGCTGGCCGAAGACCTGGCCGGCCTGGCCGTGCTGACCTATACCAACGTGCGGCGGGCCCTGATCTTCCTGATCGGTTCCAGCGTCCTCCTGGTCGGTCTCGCGATGGTCGTCCTCCCGGGTCCGGCGATCCTCGTGATCCCGGCCGGCCTGGCGATCCTCGCGACGGAGTTCGCCTGGGCGAGGCGACTCCTCCGGAAGATCAAAGACAAGGCGCGCACCCTCTCCGACGCCGTCCGGATCTTTCCGAAACAATAGAGCGCACCCACCCCGCACCTGAATGGCAGTGGCCTGCCGATGAGAATCCTTTACGCCCGGCCCGCTCCGGGGATAGGATAGTGCGCCAGCCCGGGTATGGTGGGGAGAGGAGCGCCGCAGCGCGATGGAGCAGCTCGCCTTCCTGAGGGATCTCATCGGGGTCTTCGGGGTGTCCATGCTGGTGGTTTTTCTCTTCCACCGGCTGCGGCTGCCAACCATCGTCGGCTTCCTGGTCTCGGGTGTCCTCATGGGGCCGTACGGGCTGAGCCTGGTCGCCGACGTGCATCAGGTGGAATTGCTGGCGGAGATCGGCGTCGTCCTGCTCCTGTTCACGATCGGCCTCGAGTTCTCGATCTCCAAGCTCAACCAGATGCGGCAGCTCGTCCTGTGGGGCGGGGGCCTGCAGGTGCTCGGCACCATCCTGCTCGTCGCCGGCGGGGGCTGGCTCATCGGGCTGTCGCCCGCCCGCGGGGTCTTCTTCGGCTCCCTCCTCGCCTTGTCGAGTACCGCCATCGTCCTCAAGATCCTGATGGACCGGGGAGAGATCGACTCGCCGCACGGACGCTTCGCCGTGGGGACCCTGCTCTTCCAGGACCTCTGCGTCGTGCCTCTGATGCTCATCACGCCGCTGCTCAGCGGAAAGGAGGCCTTCCATTTCGGCGCGATCTTCTGGGTCCTGGGCAAGGTGGCGTTGACCGTGAGCCTGATCGTGCTCCTCTCCCGCGTCCTGGTGCCGCGATTCCTCTTCGAGATCGTGAAGATCCGGAGCCCCGAGGTCTTCACCGCCTCGATCATCCTCATCTGTCTGGGGACCGCCTGGGCGACGGCCCAAATCGGGCTGTCCCTCGCCCTGGGGGCGTTCCTGGCCGGCATGGTGATTTCGGAATCGGAATACAGCCACCAGGTCCTTGCCAACATCCTGCCCCTGCGCGACAGCTTCATCAGCCTCTTTTTCATCTCCATCGGCATGTTGATGGATGTGCGGATCATCGCGGACCACCCGCTGCAGGTCGCTGCGACGCTTGCGGCCATCCTCATCGGCAAGACCGTGGTGGCGGCCGGGAGCGTCCTGGCGCTCGGGTATCCGCTGCGCGTGGCGGTCCTGGTGGGGTGCGCCCTGGCGCAGGTCGGGGAGTTCTCGTTCGTGCTGTCCAAGGTGGGATGGGAATGGGGGCTCATCACGCCGCAGCTCAACCAGTATTTCCTCTCGGCCTCGGTCGGGAGCCTGCTCCTCACCCCCTTCGTGATCCAGATGAGTCCGAAGCTGGCGGAACGCCTCGGCCGCCTGCGGGGGGTCGAGCGGTGGTTTCCGGGGCGCAACTTCGCGGAGTTCAGGCCGGACCGGGTCGGGCTCCACGATCACGTGATCATCCTGGGGTACGGGTTGACCGGTCGGCACCTCTCGCGGGTCCTGAAGGCGACGCAAGTGCCCTATTGCATCCTGGAGCTGAACGGCGAGACGGTCAGGCGCATGCGGCGGGCGGGGGAGCCGATCTATTACGGAGACGGGGCGAGCCCCGAGGTTGTGAAGCACCTGGGGATCCGGCAGGCCCGCGCCCTGGTGGTGGCGATCTCCGATCCGGCCGCGATCCGTCGCGCGGTGCGCCTCGCCCGGGAACTCAACCCCCGCCTCCATATCGTCGTCCGGACCCGGTACGAGGTCGAGATCGACGAGCTCTACGGACTCGGGGCCAACGAAGTGATCGCAGAGGAGCTCGAGACCTCCATCGAGCTCTTCGTCCGGGTCCTGCGCCGGTATCATCTCCCGAGAGGCGTGGTCGGCGAACAGGTGGATCAGGTGCGGCAGGAGCGGTATGAAATGCTCCGCCAGCTGCAGGCGCCGTCGTTGGCCCAGGCGGATGTCGCCCGGTTGTTTGCCCAGGTCGAGATGGAAACCTATCTGGCCCGGGAGGCGGGTGCGACGACGGGGAAAACCATCGGGGAACTGCATATCCGGCGACGAACGGGGGCCTCCGTGGTGGCGGTGATTCAGGACGGGAGCGTCACCGCCAATCCCGGGCCGGACCACTGGATCGCCGCGGGACAAATTCTCGTCCTCGTGGGCAGCCGCGAGCAGGTGGAGCAGGCCCTGGCCCTCCTCGGCGGGGGTGGGCAACCGGCTACGGAAGGGCCTGCCGACCGCGGGAAGCCGCCGGGTGAAACGGGGTGAAGAAACGGCATCGTACGGCGATCGTTTGGAGGAGAGCACGCGATGAGATGGTCCTGGAAGCTGGGCGAAGTGGCGGGCATCGGCATCTATATGCACGCGACCTTCCTCATCCTGATCGGCTGGGTGGCCCTGAGCCACTGGAACGAGGCGCACAGCCTGTCCATCGCCGTCGCGGGCGTGGGCTTCGTCCTGGCGCTCTTCGGCTGCGTGCTGCTGCACGAGTTGGGCCACGCCTTGACCGCGAGGCGGTACGGCATCAAGACGCGGGACATCACCCTGTTGCCGATCGGCGGGGTGGCGCGGCTCGAACGGATGCCCGACGATCCCCGGCAGGAATTATGGGTGGCGCTTGCCGGTCCTGCCGTCAACGTCGTGATCGCGGCGGTCCTGTACGGCTGGCTGCAGGCCACCGGAACGTGGCAGCCGCTGGACCAATTGAGTGTCACCGGAGGCTCGTTCGTCGCGCGGCTCATGGTGGTGAACGTCTTTCTCGCGGGGTTCAACATGCTCCCGGCCTTTCCGATGGACGGCGGCCGAGTCGTCCGCGCGGTATTGGCGACGCGGATGGAGTACGTGCGGGCGACGCAGATCGCGGGAAGCCTGGGGCAGGGGATGGCCTTCCTCTTCGGGTTCGTCGGCCTCTTCGCCAACCCGTTTCTCCTTTTCATTGCCTTGTTCGTCTGGATCGGCGCGGCGCAGGAGATGAGCATGGTCCAGATGAAATCGGCCCTGGGCGGCATCCCGGTCCGCCGCGCGATGCTGACCGAGTTCCGTACCCTCTCGCCCGGGGATCCGTTGGCCCGCGCCGTTGAGCTGATCCTGGCGGGGTCCCAGCAGGATTTTCCCGTCGTGGAGAACGGCGGCGTGGTCGGCGTGCTCACCCGGGAGGATTGCGTCCGCGCGCTGGCCCACCGGGGGCAGGAATCCCCGGTCCGTGAGGTGATGCGCCGTGAGTTTGAGGTGGCCGATCCTTCCGAGATGCTGGAACCGGCGTTTCAGCGCCTCCAATCGCGCGAGTGCCGGGCGCTTGTGGTGACCCGCGGGGGACAGTTGGTCGGGTTGGTGACGATGGACAACGTGGGGGAGTTCCTGATGATTCAGGCGGCCCTGGCCGAATCCAGGGGCCGGGGAGCGGCCGCAAAGTAATTGTTGCGCGAGGGAAGGCTGACGCGGTAAAAGACCGGAGGGGGTGCCGATGATTTCAGCCGTCCGGTGTCGACCCGATGGGGGCCTCGAGGAGACGCAGGCCCTCGCCATCCTCGGTCCCTGGCTCGGGGAACCCGAGGGCAGGCTGTGGGTGGACATCTGCGGGCCGGCCCTGGAGGAGATGGAGGAGGTGGGCCGCTGCTTCAGCTTCCACCCCCTGACGATCGAGGACTGCCTGCACGGCGGGCAGCGCCCGAAGGTCGAGGATTACGACGGCTACCTCTTCGTTGTTCTCCACGCAATCCCGCAGCGCCTTGAGGACCCCTGCGTCATCGAAGAGCTGGAAGAGATCTACGTCTTCGTGACGGCTCGCGCCCTGGTGACCGTCCATAAGCGGGAGAGCGAGGCGGTCGCGAAGCTGAGGGATCGCATCCGCAAGGACCCCACCCGTCTCACACAGCCTCCCGGGTTCCTCCTTCACCTGCTGGCCGACAGTGTCGCGGACCCGTTCTTCACGTTCCTCGACCGTGTCGAGGATGAGATCGACGACCTCGAGGCCCGGGTCGTGAGCTCCGGCAGCCCCGAGATCCTCGAGCGCCTCTTCGCCGTGAAACGGTCCCTGATCCACCTCCGGAAGTCCCTGGCCCCTCTCCGCGAGGTCTTCAACGCCCTCAGCCGGCGCGATTATCCTCTGCTGGACCACAAGGTCGCGCTGTACATGCGGGACGTGTACGATCACCTCGTACGGGCCTCCGAAATCGTGGACGCCTGCCGGGACCTGATAGCAACCACGATCGAGGCATATCTGATGGCCACCTCCAACCGCCTGAATGACATCATGCGGCAGCTCACCATCATCGCGACCATCTTCCTGCCCCTGGGCGCCATCACCGGATTTTTCGGGATGAACTTCGCGTACCTCCCGTGGACCAGCCCCCTCTTCTTTGTCCTCACCACCCTGTTCATCCTGGCCGTTCCCGTCGTGATGCTCCGCTATTTTCGTCGGTGGGGATGGCTCGAGCGCGAGCCGAGCTTCGTCGTCACGCGCGAGGAGAACAAAGGTCCGGGCCAGCAGGGTCCGCGCTGACCTCGCCCTCGCCGTCCCCCCGTGTCTTCGGCTTCCGGGGCCGCCGCCAGAACCCGCCCCTCTTCCTTCTTGTTCCTTCTTGACGCCTACGTTTCGAGTCCCTATCCTTGCGACCATGCAGAATGAGACGCTGATTTCGACGTTCAGCGTGCTGATCGCGGCCACGGGCATCTCGCTGGTCTTCAAGGACTATCTGGCCAGCCTCCTCGGCGGCTTCATCCTGCGCCGTATCCGCCAGGTCAAGGCCGGCGTGCGCGTCAAAGTCCTTGTCGCACCCGCCGTCACCATCAAGGGCGACGTCATCAGCGTCGGAGCCATTCGCACCACGCTGCACGAAGTGGGGGATGGCGAGCGTCTGCCCAGCATCCGCACCGGCCGCATCGTCAAGCTTCCCAACTTCGCCCTGGTCAACAACCCGCTGATCATCTACGGCGACCAGATCAGCGACGAGGTCATTGCCTACGAGCCCCGACCCTTCACGCACCTGGAGACCGTGGACGAGGACATGCGCGCGGCCATCGCAAAGGACGGTCAGGAGGTCGTCGACGTGGGTCTCTACCAGCGAGAGGACCGGCTGATCATCCACGGCATCTTCAAGGTGCAGACCCACGAGGCCGGTGACGTGCGCGGCCGCATCCTGGTGGCTTTCCTGGAGCGCCGGCAGGCGCGCGCCGCAGTGGCCGGACCCGCATCCCCCGTCGGGACCGCGTAGCGGCCGAGGCGGGCCATCCCCCGGTCCGTGGCGAGGCAGGTGGCGAGAAGGGGGGTCTCGGGGGTCAGCGGCCGTCAGCGGGGGCGGCGGTGAAGCCCCGTCGGGTGATCGCCGTTGGTGGGAAAGTAGGCGTTTCTCATGTATTGGGTCAGCATGCGATGGGTGTTGAAGAACGAGCCGTTTAACGCGATGGTCGAACGCCTGACCTCGGCGAAGGCGGTCGGGTGCTTGTAAAAGAGGGGAAGAACGACGTGCTCGAGCTTGGCGTAGAGCATCGTGACTTCCCCCGCCGGATTGTTCGCGGGCTCCTGCCCGTCGCCGATGGACCACCCGGTGGCGCCTTCCGCGTGGCCTTCGATCCACCACCCGTCGAGCACGCTGAGACTCGGCACCCCGTTGAGGGCCGCCTTCATGCCGCTCGTCCCCGAGGCCTCGAGCGGTCGCAGGGGAGTATTCAACCAGAGGTCCACCCCGGCGCAGAGCTGCTGGCCCAGCGCCATGTCGTAGTTCTCCAGGTACACCACCCGCACGACGTCGCGTAATTCCTCGGCTGCTTCGAAGATCCGCCGGATGATGGCCTTGCCTCCCTCATCGGCGGAATGGGCCTTGCCGGCGTAGATCACCTGCAGGGGTCCGACCCGCCGCGCGATCCCCCGGAGGCGATCCGGGTCGGAAAAGAGCAGGGCCGCCCGCTTGTACGCGGTGGCCCGCCGTGCAAAGCCGAGGGTCATCACGTCTTCATTGAGGCGGACGCCGGCCCGCTTCTCGACCTCGCGCAGGAGTTCCCGCTTGGCCTCCGCATGAGCCTCCTGAATCTCGTGGAGGGGGATGCCGATGGCGTAACGGAGGTAGAGGTTGTCATAGCGCCATTCGGGAATGCGGCGGTCGTACAGGTCCCGCAAAGGCGGCGCCGTCCAGGTGACCGCGTGCACCCCGTTGGTGATGGCGTTCACCGGATACTGGGGAAACATGCCGTTGGAGATCTCCCCGTGCCGCATCGCCACGCCGTTGATGTAGTGGGCAAACCGCAGCCCGAGGTACGTCATGTTCAGCGCGCCGTTCATGGTGCAGTGGAGGACATCCAGGGCGGAGGCCCGCTCCGGCCCCAGGACCTGCCACGCGAGATCGACCGGGAACTGGTTGTGGCCTGCGGGCACGGGCGTGTGAGTGGTGAAGATACACTGGCGCCGGACGGCCTCGACATCCGCATCCGTGGCGGCATGCAGGCCTCGGCGTTCGGTTTGCCGCTCGAGCAACGCCAGAGCAAGGAGCGCGGAGTGGCCCTCGTTCATGTGGTAGCAGACGCGCACCTCGGGCGCCAACGCCTCGAGCAGCGCCACCCCTCCGAAGCCCAGGACCACCCCTTGGCACAGCCGGTAGTGGTCGTCTCCACCATAGAGAAAGTCCGTGAGCGTTTGATCCCACGGGCTGTTCTCGGGCAGGGCGGTGTCCAAAAAATAGATGGGGACCGTCTGGCCAGAGACGCCCCGGACGCGGTAGCGCCACGCGCGCACGAGGACGGGCCGCCCTTCGATCTGGACCGTGACGCGGGTGGGGACCGGCTCGAGCACCTCTTCTGGGGCCCAGGTGGCCGGGCTCTCCGATTGGTTCCCGCAGGGGTCGAGGTGCTGGTAGAAGTAGCCCTTGCGGTGGACAAGGGTTACGGCGACCATGGGGATCCCGAGATCGGCGGCGGATCGAAGGGTGTCTCCTGCGAGGACGCCCAGGCCGCCCGCGTAGGTGGGGACGGCGGGATGGAAACCGACCTCCATCGAGAAGTAGGCGACGAGATCGGGATGGGTGGCGGGCGCAGACATCGAACGCTCCCTGTTCACGCGGAACCTTTCGGTTGGTGCGAGCCTATCCGCCAGGACATTGCCCCTGCGGACGCGGGAACGTCAATGACTCATCAAGTGGCGGCACTCGAAGTGGACCATATATCACGTCCTTCGATGCCCCGCAACTCCTTTCTAGGTCGAATACCGATCCCTCTTCACCCCCGAGTTGCCCTTTGCTCATCAAGAAATTGGGGTCTTCCCGCATCCATATACAACATATAGGATATCTGCGCAAGCAAGAACTTATATGGCCCCAAGGTCTTCAGGGCGGGGGAGGGGGTCCCGGTGCACCGTCGCGGAAAAATCGCTTGACACCGTTAAAATAGATGTATATACACATAATAGTGCGCGCGTCCGGCACGAGCGAGGGAAATCGCGCGTCGGGGGTGGGGAGATGGTGAAGCCGGGGGGAGGGTCGGCACGGGAGCGGCTGGGGAAGCTTGCCGAGGAAGGAGCGAAGTGTCTCTGTTTCAATGTCCGCAAGGCCGCCCGCGCCGTCACCCAGCTCTACGACGAACGGATGCGGGCCAGCGGGCTCCGCGTGACGCAACTGTCCATTCTGGCGGTCACCATGAAACTGGGGCCGCTGACCGTGAGCCGGCTGGCGAAAGCAACGGTGACGGATCGCACGACACTGACGCGCAACCTGCAGCTGCTCGAGCGGCAGGGATTCATTGGGGTGAGCCGCGGGGGGGACCGGCGCGAACGGGAGGTGGCCCTGACGGGCCGCGGGCGTGCCGCGCTTGCGCAGGCGTACCCGCTCTGGAAGGAGGTCCAGGACCGCGTGGCCAGGGATGTTGGGCGGGAACGCTTGGAAGGGCTGTTGTCGGATCTCGCTGCGGTGGTCGAGGCAACCCGGTCGGCGTAATTGTTTTGAACACATACGTATAGTTGCACTCAATCGCGACCCCGCGCAGGTCGTGGATGAAAGAGGAGTCTGATGGTGCGGCTCTGTGACCATCCCACGGTGAAGCAATTCTACGAGGGGGCGATATCATTCGGCAGGGGCGTCGGGCCGCGAGGCCGAGGCGCACAGACTGCTCGAAAGCCGCGGCAGTTACGGGAAGCTGGTCCTGACGGTGTGAGGACTGCCCCGAGGCAGGGGAGGCGGAGATGACGTACACGAACATCCTGGTCGAGGCGGCGGACGGCATCGCCACCATCACGGTCAATCGGCCCAAGGTCCTGAATGCCCTGAATCTCGCCACCATCGCCGAGCTCGAGACCGCCTTTCGCGCGATGCGCGATGACGCCGCGATTCGGGTGGTCATCCTCACCGGCGCCGGCGAGAAGGCCTTCGTGGGTGGGGCCGACGTGAAGGAGCTTCACGAGATCGTCCAGGGAAGTGCCGAGGCGGGCCGGGACTCCTTGTCCCTCGGGGGTCGCCCGCTGATCGCACTCATGCAGAACCTCGGCAAACCGGTCATCGCGGCGGTCAATGGCTATTGCCTGGGCGGCGGCTGTGAATTGCTCTACGCGTGCACGCTGGCCTTCGCGTCGGACGGAGCGAGGTTCGGCCATCCCGAGATCAACCTGGGCCTCTATCCCTTGCTGGGCGGCACCCAGCAGTTGCCGCGGCTGGTCGGGACGAAAAAGGCCATGGAGCTTCTCCTCCTCGGAGAGATGATCGACGCAGCCGAGGCCCTCCGGTTGGGGATCATCAACGGGGTCGTGGCGGCTCAGGAGCTGGTGCCAACCGTGCGGAGGGTGGCCGCCGCCCTGGCGGCCAAGCCGCGGCTGGCGGCGAGGCTCATCATGGAGTTCGTCCGGCACGCCGGCGATGTGACCGTGGAACAGGGGATGGATCTGGAGGCCAATGCCTTTGGCCTCGTGTGCGGGACGGCGGAGGCCATCGGGGGGACGAGGGCCTTTCTCGAGAAGCGGCAGGCGCACTCCCCCGGTCGGTAGGCGCCCGCCCCATGGGCGCGCGGGGCGAGGGAGCAGGTCACTCGGACCGGGGTGGTGCGGCGCTTGGCGCTTCGTGACCCAAAACCGTGGAGGGCTCGGGCAACGCAGAGATCAGGCGTCGATGAGAAGTACGTCGAGGTAGGCGTGGTCGGCACACCCGAGACCGCTGACGCGCTCGCTGATTTCCTCTTGAGTGAGGGGGCGCTCGGTCTCGTCACCGAGGACGCGGCCCAAGAGCCGGACGGGATCCGCATCCGGGCGAGCTTTTGTGCCACTCCGCCCGTGACGGAGATCGTGGCGCGGCTCGCCCGATACCGGGACTCCCTCAAAACGCTCGGCCTCGCGGGCGGGGAGAACCGGATCGCGGTCCGTGAGATCCCGAGCGAGGACTGGGGAAGAGCCTGGAAGGCGCACTTCAGGCCGCTTCCGGTTGGCAGGCGGCTCGTCATCGCGCCTCCGTGGGAAGACGAAGGCTTCCCGACGGATCGGTGCGTGGTCCGGATCGACCCCGGGATGAGTTTCGGGACCGGGCACCACGCCACGACGCGCATGTGCCTGGAAGCCCTCGAAGCGTTTATGGATGAGTGGGATTCGGTTCCCGGGCCACGGGTGCTCGACGTCGGGACGGGGACCGGCATTCTCGGCATCGCCGCAGCCGTCCTCGGCGCTGAACGCGTGGTTGCCTGCGACACCGATCCGGAGGCCTGCGCCGCCGCCGCGCGAAACCTCAACGAAAACAATGTCAGGGACCGCATCCGGCTTTTCCACGGCGGGGTCGATGTCCTCACCGGCGAGCGGCAGTTCGACCTGGTCGTTGCGAACCTCGACACCACGACCTTCTGTCCTCTCGTAAAGATCCTCCGGGGTCTCCTGGCGCCCCGCGGTCGCCTCGTCGTCTCGGGCATCCTGGTCGAGGAGGAAGCGACGCTGACCGGCGCGGTCGCCGCCTCGGGCCTCCGGGTGATCTCGGGCTGGATCGACGGTGAATGGCTCGGTGTGACGTTGGGGCAGGAGAGAGAGAAAGCTCCGTCCGGCTAGTTTCCCCTTTCCCCCCTCGTGCAAGGCCTCCCAGCGGCACCGGCCGCGCGCCCTCGCGACATCCACCGGGGCGCGGGTGGGCGTTTTCCGGCTTGACGCAAGCGCGACCGTCGGCTTAAGGTGGAAAGACAGGAGGAAGTGATGGACGTCCTGGGCGTGGTCATGGCCGGGGGACGCGGGGAGCGCATCTACCCGCTGACGAAAGATCGGGCGAAGCCGGCCGTCCCCTTCGGCGGCAAATACCGGATCATCGACTTCGTCCTCTCGAACTTCATCAACTCCGGCATCTACGCGATCTACATCCTCACCCAGTTCAAATCCCAATCCCTCATCGAGCACGTCCGGGAGGCCTGGGGCTTCTCCAGCGTCCTCGAGGATCACTTCGTCATCCCGGTACCGGCCCAGATGCAGATGGGGGACGACTGGTATCAAGGGACGGCCGATGCCGTCTATCAGAACCTCCACCTGGTCCAACGGACCGATCCCAAAATCGTCGCCGTCTTCGGGGCCGACCATATCTATAAGATGAACATCCACCAGATGGTCGAACACCACCGGGCCGTGGGCGCCGAAGCCACGGTCGCGGTGGTCCCGGTCCGGATCGCGGAGGCGCCGAGCTATGGGGTCCTCGAGGTCGATCCCTCCTGGCGGGTCATCGGTTTCGAGGAAAAACCGCGCCAGCCGCGGCCGATTCCCGATGAGCCGGAGTACGCCCTGGTCTCCATGGGGAACTACCTGTTCGGAACCGAACTGCTGGTGAAGACGTTGCTGGACGACGCGCAGCGGATCACCAGCTCGCACGATTTCGGTCGCGATATCATTCCCGCGCTCGTGCGAGAGGGGCGGCGGGTCTACGCGTATGACTTCAGGAGGAACCGCATCCCGACCCCGCTGAAAGGCGAAGAGCCGAGCTACTGGCGGGATGTCGGGACCATTGATGCCTACTACGAGGCGAGCATGGATCTGCGGGCGATCGATCCGGTCTTCAACCTGTATAATCGGAGCTGGCCGATCCGGACCGTCAGCTACGGCGACCCGCCGGCGAAGTTCGTCTTCGACGAGGAGGGGCGCCGGGGGACCGCTCTGAACTCCATCGTGTCGGAAGGGACGATTATCAGCGGCAGCCTGGTCCGCGGTTCGGTCATCAGCCCCAATGTTCGGATCCACAGCTATTGTCTCATCGAGGATTCCGTCATCATGAACCGGGTTGAGATCGGACGGGGGTGCCGGATTCGGCGGGCGATCGTCGACAAGAACGTCCATGTGCTCCCGGGGACCGAGATCGGCTACAATCGGGAGCGGGATCGGGAGCGGTTCTTCGTGACGGAGAGTGGAATCGCGGTGATCCCCCGGGAGGAGCCGAAGTCCCTCTGGCCCTACCGGACGGGATCCTAACGGTGCCCCGTGCGCTTGTCGGGGCGGGCGGGGGGCGAATAGCTCAGCGGGAGAGCACCTGCCTTACAAGCAGGGGGTCAGAGGTTCGAACCCTCTTTCGCCCACCACCTGGTCGCAATCGACGTATAATCCGATAACGACCAGTGAGGCGGTTTTTGCCGGGAAACGCTGAACGGTGGAGGGGTTGCCATGGAGATCGTCACCCTCATTATTGCCTTGACGGCCCTCGTCGTTGCGGTGCTGGCCTACAGGCGCACGGGCGGCATGCCAGATCTGCGTGGGCAGGGGAAGTCTGTGGGATCCGCCGTGGATGTGCTGCGGACGAAGACGGCGGATGCGCTGAATCGACTGGAGAACGTGGTGCGAGGATCGGGCGAGGGTCCGGCGCGGGCCGTCCCCGAGGAATCGCGGGAAGGGAGGCAGGGGCGCGCGGCTGATCGGGCTGGCCCGGAACGCGGCGGATAGCCTGGACACCGGAGGGGGGCACATGAACGGGACCCAAGAACGCACGGGCCTGAAGACGACGGTGCGCAATGTCGCCGTGGGTGCAGTGGTCTTGATGGTCGCGCTGGCGACGGGATTCGGCATCGGGTACTTCCAACGGGAGCACAAGGTCGAAGAGCTCAGGCAGCTCGCGGCGGGCCAGAAGGAGGAATTCACGGCCAGGATCAGGACGCTGGAGAAAGAAGTCCTCGAGGCGCAGAAGTCTCAGCTGGAACGTGCGCTGGCCCGGGCGAAGTTGAAAGCGGATTTCGACGCCGTCGTGGACTCCCTGGCCGTGGCGGCGGCCGAGGTGGAGCAGAGAAATTTCGGCAGGGCCGCGCAGAAAATCGGGGCGGCGAAGGGGGCCCTGAACGCGGCGATGGGGGCGTCCGCGACCGTCCGGGACGGCGTCAGCGCCACATTGGACGAAATCAAAGCAGGGCTTGATCAACTGGATGTGAAGGTCCGAGAACAGATCACCAGCCTGGCGAAAGATCTGGAGGCCGGGCAGCCCCCCGGGGCCTCGGCACAGTAAGGCCGCGCGCATGGAGGGCGGCCCGCCCCTCGTGCCGATGGGCAGCGCCGGACGGCACGATGCCGCGGAAGGGTGTGGGCATCATGTGAGGGAAACGGCTCATGGGCCCAAGGAAACATGCCTCCGGGATGCCGGGGAATCCGCTCTGGTACAAGGACGCCATCATCTATGAGGTACACGTCCGGGCGTTTCACGACAGTGACGGCGACGGCATCGGGGACTTCCGGGGGCTGACGGAAAAACTCGACTACCTTCAGGATCTCGGCGTCACAGCCATCTGGCTCCTGCCCTTCTATCCCTCACCCCTGAAGGACGACGGCTACGACATCGCCGACTACCTGAACGTCCACCCGGACTACGGGACGCTCCACGACTTCCAGGTCTTTCTCCGGGAAGCCCACCGGCGGGGCCTCCGGGTGATCACCGAGCTGGTGCTGAATCACACCTCGGACCGGCATCCCTGGTTCCAGCGTGCCCGCCGGGCCAAAGCGGGAGGGCGATGGCGCAATTTCTACGTCTGGAGCGACACGCCGCAGAAGTACCGGGACGCGCGGACCATCTTCAAGGACTTCGAAGCATCCAACTGGTCCTGGGACCCCGTCGCCAAGGCCTACTACTGGCACCGTTTCTACGCCCACCAGCCGGACCTCAACTACGAGAGCGCCGCGGTGCGACGGGCGGTGTTCCAGGCGGTCGATTTCTGGCTCGGCATGGGCGTGGACGCCCTTCGCCTCGATGCCGTCCCGTACCTCTACGAGCGCGAAGGGACGAGCTGCGAGAATCTCCCCGAGACGCACGCGTTCCTGAAAAAGCTGCGGCGCCACGTCGACGAGAAGTTCCACGACCGCATGCTCCTGGCCGAGGCGAACCAGTGGCCCGAGGACGCCGTCGCGTACTTCGGCGACGGGGACGAGTGCCACATGGCGTTCCACTTTCCCGTGATGCCGCGGCTCTTCATGGCAATCCGCACGGAGGACCGTTTCCCCATCCTCGAGATCCTCCACGAGACACCCCCCATCCCCGACGGGTGCCAGTGGGCGCTCTTTCTCAGGAATCATGACGAGTTGACGCTGGAGATGGTGACGGATGAGGACCGGGATTACATGTATCGGGTCTACGCGCAGGATCCGCAGGCCCGGATCAATCTCGGCATCCGACGCCGGCTGGCGCCGCTCCTCGGCAATCACCACCGCCGTATCGAACTCATGAACGGGCTGCTCTGCTCGCTGCCGGGGACGCCGGTCATCTACTACGGGGATGAGATCGGCATGGGCGACAACATCTACCTGGGCGATCGCAACGCCGTGCGGACGCCGATGCAGTGGAGTGCCGATCGGAACGCCGGCTTCTCGCGGGCCAACCCCCAACGCCTGTTCCTGCCGATCATCATCGATCCCGAGTATCACTACGAAGCGGTCAATGCCGAGGCGCAGCAGAACAACCCCCACTCCCGGCTCTGGTGGACGAAGCGCCTGATCGCACTTCGGAAGCGCTTCAAGGCGTTCGGGCACGGGACCCTGGAGTTTCTCCATCCGGAGAATCGCAAAGTGCTGGTCTTCGTCCGCCGGTACCGGGAGGAGTGCCTCCTGGTCCTGGCCAATCTCTCGCGCTTCGTGCATTGCGTGGAGCTGGACCTGTCCGGGTTCAAGGGGATGGTGCCCGTCGAGATGTTCGGCCGGACGCCGTTCCCCCGCATCGGGGAGCAGCCCTACTTCTTCACGCTGGGTCCCCACAACTTTTTCTGGTTTGCGCTGGAGCGGCCGCGCATCGACGCCGCGGCCGCCATCGAGCCCGACGAGGGGCAGATCCCGGTCCTCAACGTGAGCGGCTCATGGGAGGCGGTCTTTCGGGGCGGGGCGAAGATTGCCCTGGAAGAGATCCTCCCTGCGTATCTCGCCCGCTGCCGCTGGTTCGGCGGGAAGGCACGCCAGATCAAGACGGCGAAGATCCTCGACACCGTTGCCGTCCCGTCGGGGACGTCGGGCGCCCGTCTCGTCATGGTCGAGGTGCGATACACGGAGGGCGAACCGGACGTCTACGTCCTCCCCCTCACCTACGGGGAGGGGGAGAAGGTCGTTCAGGGGATCGGTCCTCACGGGATGGTCGCGCGCGTGCGGCTCGCCAAGGACGGACGTCCGGAGGACGGAGTGCTCCTCGACGCGCTGTGGGACCGGACGTTCTGTCTGGCCCTCCTCGAGGCCGTCGCCCGGCGGCGCCACCTGAAGGGCGGCCTCGGCGAGGTCCTCGCGTCGCCCACGCGGGCGTTTCGGAAGGTACGGGGTGCGGGCGAGATCCCGCTGGAGCCCGCGATCATGAAGGCGGAGCAGAGCAACACGTCGGTCGTGTACGGAGACCGGCTGATCCTGAAGCTGTTCCGGCGCCTCGATCAAGGGATCAATCCGGACCTGGAGATCGGTCGATTCCTCACCGAGCGGACGGCCTTTGCCCATATTCCCCCGGTGGCCGGCGCCCTGGAATACCGCCGACGCCGGACCGAGCCGATGACGGTCGGTATGCTGCAGGCCTACATCCCGAATCAGGGCGATGCCTGGAAGTACACCCTGGACGCCCTCGGCGGGTATTTCGAGCGGGCCCTGGCCTCGCCGCACGTGCAGGTGCCACCGCTGCCCCAAGAGCCGCTCCTCGCCCTCAGCGAGCACGAGCCACCCGCGCTCGTTCTCGAGACCACGGGTCCGTATCTCGCGGCGGCCGGGCTCTTGGGTCGGCGGACCGCGGAGCTTCATCTCGCGCTGAGCCAGGACGCGGAGGATCCGAATTTCGCCCCGGAGCCGTTTACCGACTTTTACCGCAAGTCCCTCTATCACGCGATGCTGGCCCTGACCGACCGCGTCTTCGAGCTCCTCCGGCAGCGCGTGAAGGACATGCCCAAGGCCCTTCAGGGGGAGGCAAAACGGGTCCTCGATTGCGAGGGAGAGATCCGCAAGCGCTTCCGGCAGGTCCGCGACCGGAAGATCGCCGCCGTGCGCATCCGGTGCCACGGGGACTATCATCTTGGGCAGGTGCTCTACACCGGCAAGGATTTCGTCATCATCGACTTCGAAGGGGAGCCGGCCCGACCGTTGAGTGAGCGGCGGCTCAAGCGCTCGGCGCTGAAAGACGTGGCCAGCATGCTCCGCTCGTTTGACTATGCGGCGTGCGCCGCCCTCTTCGATCAGGCGGCGGGCGGGCTTGTCCACTCCCGTCCCGAGGCGCGCGCCAGCCTGGAGGTCTGGGGGCGGTACTGGACCCTGTGGGTTTCCGCCGTCTTCCTGAAGGCATACCTCGGCGTGGCCGGCGAGACGCCTCTCGTGCCCAGGAATCGGGAAGAGGCCAAGGTGCTCCTCGACGCGCTCCTCCTGGAGAAGTCCGTGTACGAGCTGGGATACGAGCTGAGCAATCGACCCGACTGGGTCACGATCCCCCTGCAGGGCATTCTGCAGCTCGTGGAGGTGGCGGGATGACTCGGCTCCGTCAACTGGCGCTCCTGCATGGGGTGGAAACGGTCTACCGCGACGTTTCCCATCGCCGGCGGGAAGCCTCACCGGAGGCCGTCCTGCTGGCTCTCAAGGCACTGGGCGCCCCTGTCGCGTCCTTCCGTGACGTCCCGGCCGCCCTGCGGGAGCGCCGCCGCGCCCTGTGGGCGCGCGGGTGCGAGCCGGTGGCGGTGGCGTGGCAGGGCGGACCCGCGGACCTCGAGCTGCGCCTGCCTGAGCGTCACGCGAGGGGCGGCGTGGCCTGCCGCCTGACGTTGGAGTCCGGAGAGGAAAAGACTTGGACAGCGGACTTGGATCGTCTTCGGGCAGGCCGTAGCGTCGCCATCGAGGGCGAGCGCTTCGTCGTCAAGCGGCTCTCCCTGCCTCGGCGGTTGCCGTGGGGGTACCATCGCCTCGTCGTAGAGACCCGTGGGGGGGCATGCGAGTCGCTGATCATCTCCGCACCGCGTCAAGCATACGCGGGTGCGGATCGCGCTGACGATAGGGCCTGGGGCGTGTTTCTCCCTTTGTATGCGCTCCACTCGGAACGCAGCTGGGGGGCCGGCGATTTTACCGATCTCGAGGCCCTGGCGGAGTGGGTGGCGGGGCTC
>DASRUH010000141.1:0-4134 GCA_035655535.1 Methylomirabilis sp. (SeqCode) | reverse complement strand
CTCCTTGACGAGACCGGTCCGCGTGCCGGTGTCCAGCGGGTGCATCTCCAGCTCCGCCAGCCGGACAAAGAAGCGCGGACCGGCGAAGTGCTGCTTTTTCCCTTCGTGGTCACGGATGACGTGGCAGACGTTCTGGCAGAGGAAGCATTCGATGCATTTGCGGAACTCCTGGACCCGGTCAATGTCCTCCTGCATCATCCGCCAACTCCCGTCCGGCGCATCCGGGGGACGCGGCTGGAAGGCGGGAATCTTCTTGGCGACCTGAAAGTTGAAGGACACGTCCGTGACGAGGTCCTTGATAATCGGGAAGGTCTTCATCGGCGCCACGGTGATCGTCTCACCCGGCGCAAAGATGCTCATACGCGTCATGCAGGTCAGTCGCGGATGCCCGTTGACCTCGGCGCTGCACGAACCGCACTTCCCCGCCTTGCAATTCCACCGGATGGCGAGATCGTTGACGTGGATCGCCTGGATCCGGTGCAGAACGTCGAGGACCACCATCCCCTCCTCGACCGGAACCCGATACTCGTGGAAAGCCCCGCCCCCGGCGTCGCCCCGCCACACCCGCACGGCTACGTCAGCCATCTACTTCCCCTCCTCGAACAGGCGCCTGAGGTCGTCGGGCATCTGGGGAAGGGGCTCCTGCGATACGGACATCGCGTCCCCGACGCGCCGCACCACCACGTTGACCTTGCCGAATGTCGGATCCATCCGCGTATAGTCCTCGCGCGTATGCGCTCCGCGGCTCTCCTTGCGCTCCAGGGCGGCGCGGGTGACTGCTTCCGAGACGGTAAGCATCGAATGGAGATCCATGGCCAGGTGCCAGCCCGGGTTGTACTGACGGTTGCCGGCTACTCGTACCCGTCCCTGCCGTTCCCGGAGCACCGCCAGCTCCTCCAGCGCCTTCTTCAGCTCCCCCTCGGTGCGAATGATGCCCACCAGAGTCTGCATGCACTCCTGCAGGTCCCGGTGGACCGTGTAGGGGTTCTCGTCGCCGCCCCCCTCGAACAGCCCCAGGCACTCCCGCGCCACCACCTCGACCTGACCACCATCGATCGTGAGGGATCCCCGAAGGTTCTTCACGTACTCCGCGCCGTAGAGCCCCGCGCGTCGCCCAAAGACGACCAAGTCCGAGAGGGAGTTTCCCCCCAGGCGGTTCGCGCCGTGCATCCCCCCCGCCACCTCCCCGGCGGCGAAGAGCCCCGGCACCGTGGCCGCGGTGGTGTCGGCATCGACCCGCACCCCGCCCATGGCATAATGGCAGGTCGGCCCTACCTCCATCGGCTGCTTGGTGATGTCCACATCCGCCAGCTCTTTGAACTGGTGGTACATGGAGGGAAGCCGCCGTTTGATGTACTCCGGATCACGGCGCGAGGCGATATCGAGGAAGACACCCTCGTGAGGACTCCCGCGCCCTGCCTTGATCTCCGCCACGATGGCACGCGCCACCTCGTCGCGCGGGAGGAGATCGGGCGTGCGCCGGTTGTTTTTCTTATCGGTGTACCACCGATCGGCCTCGGCTTCCGTCTCCGCGGTCTCCGTTCGGAAAAACTCCGGGATGTAGTGGAACATGAAGCGCTCCCCGAGGGCATTCTTCAGGGTCCCGCCATCTCCCCGGACCCCTTCCGTGACCAGGATTCCGCGGACGCTCGGGGGCCAGACCATTCCCGTCGGATGGAACTGGACGAACTCCATATCGATCAGATCGGCCCCCGCCCAGTAGGCCAGGAAGTGGCCGTCGCCCGTGTACTCCCAGGAGTTCGAGGTAATCTTCCAGGCCTTGCCGATACCACCCGTCGCGAGGACCACCGCCTTGGCCTTGAACACCACGAAGCGGCCGGCGTCCCGCCAGTATCCGAAGGCCCCCGCGACCCGGTCCCCATCTTTCAGGAGGCGGACAATGGTGCATTCCATAAAAACATCGATCCCCTTGTGCACGGTGTGCTGCTGCAGTGTCCGGATCATCTCCAGGCCGGTGCGGTCCCCCACGTGGGCCAGCCGGGCGTAGCGATGGCCCCCAAAGTCCCGCTGGAGAATCCGTCCATCCTTGGTCCGGTCGAAGAGGGCTCCCCACGCTTCCAGCTCATGGACGCGCGCCGGCGCCTCCTGCGCGTGGAGCTGCGCCATGCGCCAGTTATTGAGCATCTTGCCGCCGCGCATCGTATCCCGAAAGTGCACCTGCCAGTTGTCCTCGGGATAGACGTTTCCCAGCGCGGCGGCAATGCCGCCCTCGGCCATCACCGTGTGCGCCTTGCCCAGCAGCGACTTGCAGATCAGCGCCGTCCGGACCCCCTGTGCCGACGCCTCGATGGCGGCCCGGAGCCCGGCCCCCCCCGCGCCGATGACGATTACATCGTATTCGTGCGTCTCGTATTTCTCGGCCGCCATTAGAGCAACCTCACGTCGCGAATGATCCCCATCGCGACCAGCCGGACGTACAGGTCGGCCA
Source organism: Methylomirabilis sp. (SeqCode) (assembly GCA_035655535.1). Taxonomy (GTDB): domain Bacteria; phylum Methylomirabilota; class Methylomirabilia; order Methylomirabilales; family CSP1-5; genus CSP1-5. The sequence continues at coordinate 1,685 of DASRUH010000141.1, read as the reverse complement.
GCCCCACGCTGGTCAGGCTTAACCAGGCGAAGAGCGCGTGCCTTTCGTTCAGGCGGCTCAGCCGATGCCAGATCCGGTACCGGGTCGGGGCTCCGGAGAAGATGTCGACATGCCCCCCGCAGAGATGCCGGCAGGAGTGACACGAGAAGGTATAGAGCGCGAGGAGAACCACGTTGGTCCACAGGACGATCGTCCCGACCCCGATGCCGAACCCGTCGGGGAACCGGAGCGCCAACAGGGCATCCCAGGTCAGGATGCCGATGAAGAGCACGGCGACATAGAAGGTGTAGCGGTGGATATTCTGGAAGATGAGGGGAAAGGAGGTTTCGCCGTCATAGCCCCGACGCGCATCGGGCATGGCACAGGCCGGCGGCGCCCACCAGAACGACCGGTAGTACGCCTTCCGGTAATAGTAACAGGTGAGTCGGAAGATCCCCGGCGCCCACAGGATCAAGAACGCGGGGGACCAGGTCCACCACGAGCCCACGAGCTGGACCGTGAGGTGCTCGCAGTTGGCGGCGATACAGGGAGAATAGAAGGGAGAGAGATACGGGTCCGCGAAGTAAAAGCCGTTCTGGAACGCCGCCCACGTGGAATACACGATAAAGGTTCCGAGCCCCAGGACCGTGACGGCGGGCTGAATCCACCATCCGTCGGTCCGGAACACTTGCGGGCGAGCCCCCTGCCCCTGCCGGGTGTGTACCGCGTCGCGAGCCATGGAGCAACCCCCAGCGACGGTCTGACTCTACTGCTCGAGTTTCTCCACCAGCTCACGAACGGCGGCGGCCGATTTGTCGAACGCGGCCTGCTCCTCGGGGGTCAAGCTGACCTCGACGATCTGTTCGATCCCACGCCGTCCGAGCTTGACCGGCACCCCCACGAAGAGTCCGTTCACGCCGTATTCGCCCTTGAGGTAGGCGGAACATGGGAGGATCTTCTTCTTGTCCTTCAGGATCGCCTCGATCATCTCCGTGACCGCCGCGCCGGGCGCGTAGTAGGCCCCGCCGCTCTTCAGGAGGTTGACGATCTCTGCCCCCCCGTCTCGCGTCCGCTGCACGATCGCGGTGATCCGCTCCTTGGACAGAAGCTCGGTGATCGGGATGCCCCCCACCGTACAATACCGCGGCAACGGCACCATCGTATCCCCGTGGCCGCCCAGGACGAACGCGCTGACGTTTTCGACGGAGACCGCAAGCTCCTGGGCTACGAAGGTCCGGAAACGCGCTGCATCCAGGATCCCCGCCATCCCCACGACCCGTTCCTGCGGGAAGCGACTCCGCTTCCAGGTCAGCTGTGCCATGGCATCCAGGGGATTCGACACCACGATCAGGATGGCGTTGGGGGAGCGCGGGGCGACCTGGTTCACCACCGCCCCGACGATCTCGGCGTTCTTGAACAGAAGGTCGTCCCGGGTCATCCCGGGTTTGCGGGCAAGCCCGGCCGTGATCACCACGATATCGGAGTCCGCGGTGGGATTGTACTCGTTGCTCCCGACCAGCCGACAGTCGTACCGGTGAATCGGCCCGGCCTCGAGGAGGTCGAGCGCCTTGCCCTGCGGGAGCCCCTCGACGATATCCACGAGGACCACATCCGCCAGCTCCCGCTCAACGGTGTACTGGGCCACCGAGGCCCCGACGTTGCCTGCCCCTACGACAGTCACCTTTGGCCGCATCTTCCTCTCCAGG